>CAIRNL010000689.1 GCA_903879975.1 uncultured Chloroflexota bacterium
AATCACCCCTGTGAACCAGGTAAACTGCCGCGGCGCTTTATAACTGCCGGTCAGATACGTCCTGACCATGTGCGCCGTCACAATCAGCACCATGAGTTCAGCGCCCAAGCGGTGCATGTCGCGCATGAACTGGCCGAAGGGAACGTTACTCAGCAGCCGGATCATATCCACGTAGGCGCGCTCCGGTGTGGGGGCGTACCAAATCATCAAGATCAGGCCTGTGATCGTCTCGACAAAAAACAGATAGGTCGACAGCAAGCCCAGGCGGAACGTATGACTAAACTTCGTCACACTCTCGTGGTAGTAGGTGGGCTTGATGTGCAGCAGAAAGGCCTCGGAATGCGGTTTAAGCCGAGGATTGGGGCGTCCTGGGGCTTCCCCGCGCAACATTCGCCGAACTTCACCAGCCGGGATACCGGCGGTGATGCGTGTAAACACATCATCCGCTGTGTCCAAAACGGTCTGGACAAGTCCCCTCTTTTCAACTTCCGGTTGTACAGCCATATGACTCCTTCTCGCGGAACTGTCGAAGCAAGTAGCTGATTCTCTAGATAGAAAGATGCATACTGGCGGTGCAAAGGCATTGTGCCGCCAGTATGCGGTGATATCAAGCTGGGACTATCTTGGCCGGAGACTCAGCTGCAGGAGCGCCCAGCTCTTTCTTGCCGGTATCTACTGCGACTTCTCCGTTCTCGATAGTCACTACAAATGTATCCAGTGAACGGGGCGCCGGGCCCTCGATATAGTAGCCCTCGCGCGTGAACTTTGAGCCATGGCAGGGGCATTCGAAGCGATTATTGGCCTGTTCCCATTTATAGAGGCAACCAAGGTGTGTGCATACCATGTAGATCGCCTTAGGGCCGCCCTCTTCCGTGTTCACCAGCCAAAATTTGCCATCTGTATTCGGCTCCGGCGAAGCCGAAGTGGCAGGCATAGCACTCTCGGGACCAATGAAAAAGACACCGCCGAACTCACCGGCTTTGAAGCGCGGCATCATAAAAAAGAAGAGGCCGACGCCGGCCTGCAGGGTGGCCAGACCCAGGGCACCGCCCCAGGCATAGGTCAAAAATTCACGTCGGTTCATTTCCTTGCGCGCTTTGACCTCAGGCGAGTCCTCCTGGAAGACAGGTGCCGGTGAGGCCACGGGAAGTGCTGCAGCCATTGCTGCGGCAGCGGCTGCGCCGTTGGCGGGCGCGCCGTTCGAGCTGCCCTTGGCCGGCAACTCCACAACAGCGGCGGCCGGCTTCTTGGGTGCATCTGCCGCTGTTGCGGCCACCGGCTGGGTCTGTGTTGGAGGGGTGGCGCCTTCAGGTGCGGCAGCTTTGGCCTTCTTAGCAGATGCCTGCATCTTCGCCTTCAGCTCGGCAACGCGTTTCTCGCGCTCATCACCGCTTAGGTCGGCTATCTTGTCTGCCATTTGGATGCGGTCTCCTTCTCAATCAACTGGGCGGCAGGCATCTTGTACAGGTTTTTGCGTTTCTGAAGATGCCCGATCTACAGGCTTGATTTTTGTGCAACCCGAGGTCATGCCGCTGGATACCAGACGGCAATGTGCGTGGACTATAGCATAGACGCCGCGCGTTTGTCAAAATTATCACAAATTTCCGGCACTGTAATCCCCTTGGCTGCCTCCAGAGAGACCCCCAGCTTTGCCATCGATTGCGCGCTGTCGAACGCCTTCTACCTCAGAACCATATTGTATCACAGTTGCATCAAAACTGCGTAATTTTTGCGCCATTTTTCACAAACAAAAACAAAGAGGCAGGGCACAATCATCTCAGGTACTTTGCGCCCGCTCAATCCTTGTCCAGTTCTGTCAGGCGCTCCACCAGTTGCGTGCGGCGTTCCTGCAACTCCACGAGTTTGGCCCGTTCGCGCGCCACAACGTTTGTCGGCGCCTTATCCATGAAACCAGGATTGTCGAGCAGCCCGTCGATGCGCTGCACCTGCTTATCCACGGTATCGATTTCTCCCTGAATACGCCTGCGTTCGGCGGCCAAATCCACGAGGCCAGCCAGCGGCAGGTAGACGGTCACAGCCGAGGCGGCCAGCGTTGCGGCTTTATTGGGTGCTGCCAGATCGGCTGCAACATGGACAGCGTCTGCATCCAGGCGAGCCAGCATGGCGATCAGCGGCATATTTTCCAGCAACAGGTCGACATGGCTGCCGGCGCTCAACGAGGCCGCAATGCGCCGTCCCGCCGGCACGTCGTACTCGCTGCGCACGTTGCGGATGCCGCGGATGATCTCCTGTAGGCGTGCAAAGTTGGTCTCCACGGTGGCATCCTGCCAGCCGGTCGCCTCTGGCCAGCGCACTACCATAATTGACCGGTTATCGCCGGCCAGGCTGGGCAGGTTCTGCCAGATTGCCTCGGTGACAAAGGGCATGAAGGGGTGAAGCAGGCGCAGGCTGCGCTCCAGCACGTAGGCCAGCACCTGGCGCGTCGCCTGGGCTGCGCTGTCGCTGCCATCGGCGAGGCGCACCTTGGATGCCTCGATATACCAGTCACAGTATTCGTTCCACAGAAACTCGTACAACTGGCGGCCAGCCTCCCCCAACTGCCATGCGTCGACGAGGCGCGTCACCTCGCTGCGCACGGTCTCATAGCGGCTGAGAATCCAGCGGTCGGCCAGGCTGAGGGAGCCAGCATCCGGCAGCGTATAGGTTGGGCAGTTCGCGTCCGACCGATCGATGTCGACACCGTCTGACAGTTTCATGACCACGAAGCGCGCGGCGTTCCAGATCTTGTTGGCAAAATTGCGGTTTGCCTCGACGCGACTGGTAGCCAGCTTCAAATCGTTGCCGGGCGTGCCGCCAGTCAACAGTGTGAAGCGCAGGGCGTCCGTGCCATACTCGGCGATGAGGTCGAGGGGATCGAGCGCGTTGCCCAGGCTCTTACTCATCTTGCGCCCTTGCTCGTCTCGCACCAGGCCGTGCAGGTAGACTGTGTGGAAGGGTATCTGGCCCGTGAATTTCAGGCCGAGCATGATCATGCGCGCCACCCAGAAAAACAGGATGTCGTAGCCGGTCTCCAGCACGCTCGTTGGGTAGAAGGTTGCGAGGTCCTTGCTCTTCTCAGGCCAACCGAGCGTGGAGAAGGGCCAGAGCCCACTGCTGAACCAGGTGTCGAGCACGTCCGGGTCCTGCTGCAGTTCGACGTCGTGGCCGTAATGGGCAACGGCCCGGTCGTGCGCTGCGCGTTCGTTGCGCCCGGCAAACGCGGTTCCGTCCGGCGCATACCAGACAGGGATGCGATGGCCCCACCAGAGCTGGCGACTGATGCACCAGTCGCGGATATTCTCCAGCCAGTGATTGTAGACGCGCTCAAAACGCTGCGGCACGATCTGAATGTCGCCGTTGGCCACGGCTGCCAGCGCGGGCCGCGCCAGCGGTTCCATTTTCACCCACCACTGTTCGCTCAGCAGCGGTTCGACGATCGTCCCGCAACGCTGGCAATGGCCCACCTGGTGCAGGTGCTCCTTGTCGCCTACCACCAGGCCAGCTGCGCGCATGTCGGCCCAGAGCATCCTGCGCGCCTCGAAGCGATCGCGGCCGGCATATGGTCCGGCGTTGGCATTGAGCGTGCCGTCGTTGTTCATGATATTGATCATGGCCAGGCCGTGGCGCTTGCCGATCTCGTAGTCATTGGGATCGTGGCCGGGAGTCACTTTGAGCGCACCTGTGCCAAAGGCTGGATCGACATAGGGGTCGGCAATCACGGGAATCCTGCGGTCGAGCATAGGCACCAGCGCCGTCTTGCCCACCACGCCCGCATAGCGGGCGTCCTCCGGATGTACGGCCACTGCAGTATCGCCGAGGATCGTCTCGGGGCGCGTCGTGCTCACCTCCAGGAAGCCACCTTCTTGGAGGGGATAGCGAAAGGTGTAGAAGCGCCCTGTCACCTCGTCGTAGTCGACCTCGAGATCGCTGATCGCGCTCTGACAACGCGGGCACCAGTTGACCAGATAGTTGCCCTTGTAGATGAGCCCTTCATCGTAGAGCTGCACGAACGCTTCCAACACCGCTGCGCTCAGCCCATCGTCCAGGGTGAAGCGCTCGCGCGTCCAGTCGCACGAGATGCCCATGCGCTTCTGTTGTGCGGTGATGCGGGCGTGGTACTCAGCCTTCCACGCCCAGACTTCATCCACAAAACGGCTGCGGCCCAGGTCATGGCGGGTCTTCCCCTGCTTTTCCAGTTGCCGCTCCACCACATTCTGGGTGGCGATGCCGGCGTGGTCGGTGCCGGGCATCCACAGCGTGGGATCGCCCACCATACGATGATAGCGGATCAGCATATCTTCGATGCTGCTCGTGATGGCGTGGCCGAGGTGCAACGCGCCAGTCACATTGGGAGGAGGCATGGAGATGACGAAGGGTGCACGTGCAGGATCGGCCAGCCCGCTGGCCAGCTGCTGCTCTGGCTGGAAGAAGCCGCTGCGCTCCCACCAGCCGTAGAGGGTCTCCTCTGCATCGCGCGGGTCGTAGGCCTTGGGCATCGTCGGTTCAGGTGTCATTGTTTCCTCCAATATAAAAAACCACTTCGTCACTCAAGGACGAAGCGGTTTCGCGGTACCACCTTGATTACACGCCGGCTTGATAGCCAGCGTGTCACTCCACCGCGCAATAACGGGCGCTACGCGGAGGACGCTATGTCTAGTTCACGTCCCCAACCTTCCCGGCGACCTTTCCTGCTGCCTCTCCGAACGGGGCTTTCAGCCAGTGACCCCATCTCTCTGACAACGGCGTGGCAGGTACTCCTCCGGTGCACTGTCGTTTGACTATTGCCATTCAGTATAGCTGAGGAGTGCCGTGGCACAAAAAAATGTAGATGCCAGAGGGTTCAATCTATAGGCAACAGCCGGCAGTGCGGCAGCAAAAGGGGTGCGGATACGGGCGGTTCGAACCTAACGCTTCAGTTGTTGGAAGTACTGCTTACGGAACTTGGCGACCTTGGGCGCCACCACAATTTGGCAATAGGGCTGCATGGGATTGTTGGCAAAGTAGTCCTGATGGTACGCCTCGGCCGGGTAGAAGGTCTCCAACGGCGCCAGCTCGGTTACGATGGGATTGTGCCACATCTGCCGGCGCGTCCATTCGTCGATGACCTCAACGGCAGTCTGCTGCTGGGTCTCATCGTGATAGAAGATCGCAGAGCGGTACTGTGTGCCGACGTCGTTGCCCTGGCGGTTGAGCGTCGTCGGATCATGGATCGTGAAAAAGACATGTAAGAGATCGCGAAAACTGACCACAGCCGGGTCGAAGGTCACCTGCACCACTTCGGCGTGGCCGGTTGCACCGCTACAGACCTCGCGGTAGGTCGGATTCTTGACGGAGCCGCCGGCATAGCCAGAGACGACCTTCTCCACCCCGCGCAACTCCACGTAGACTGCTTCGAGACACCAAAAACAGCCGCCGGCCAGTGTCGCCAATTGTGCATATCGTTGCTCACCCATCCCCTGTCTCCTTCGTATCGCGTCTCTACGTTTCTTTCCACACCTGCTTGAGCGCCAGCAGCGCGGCGCCGACTGCTGCTTCAAGATACGGCGCAACGATCTCGGCATGCGGTGCCACTTCTTCCAATCGTGCAGTCAGCAGCCGCTGCAAGATGCCATCGCGCAGATTACCGCCCGCCAGCACCAGCGGAAAACGCTCATTCTGCAGGCCGAGCCGGCCAATCACGGCCTCCGCACGCTGCGCCAGACTGTCGGCCGCCCACGCCAAGATGCGGAAGGCCACTTCGTCATTCTCCGCTGCGCACACTTCGGCCAGGGGAGCCAGCGCGGCCACGTGCGCCCAGCCACTCTGCCCGTATGTCCAGCGGATCAGTTCTTGCACGTCGCGCAGGCCGAGCTGCGCCAGGAGGCGCTCGGTCAGCAGCGTCTCTGGGCCGCTGTGGTCCGCTGCGGCGGTGATGGACTGCAGAATGGCTGCGCCGATGCTGAAGCCCCCGCCTGGGTCGCCCAGGATAGCGCCCCATCCTCCGGCGCGTCGGCGATTGCCCGCACGGTCGATGCCCAGCACGATCATGCCCGTGCCACTGATGACGACGACACCGAAGAGGTCTCCACCCGTCCCACTGGCCAGTGCAGCGACCGCATCATTGTCGACAAAGGCATGGGCCTTGGGGAGGATCTCGGCCATCCACCGGTTGACCAGTTGGACGTCCGCCGCGCGGCCCACCCCTGACATGCCCAAACCGACGGCGAAGACATCGTCGGGATCGATACTGGCTTGCGACAGCACGGTCACGATCGCTTCGGCGATCCGCTCGCGCACAGTAAGCGGATCGACAGCATGGATGTTGGTCGACCCGACGGTCGCCGATGCCAGCACCTCCCCCTCTTCGTCGACGGCCACGCAGCGAGTCTTGGTGCCGCCGCCGTCAATGCCCAAGGTAATCACAGCGATACCCTCCGCTCCGTGCTACAATCCCACACTCACGGTGCCACCTTGCCCAAAGACAATCCACAGTAGCTGCGTCCCGGGGCAATCTGCCCCAGCACGCGAGCATGGTGTGCGCCGGTGCAAGCCGGGACATTGCCTGGCAGCCCCTGCACACACAGATAGGCAAGCAACGCAAAGGTCAAAGCTTCCTTGGCGTCGCCGTCGATAGCGAGTGTCTCGAGCGAGCACACGTCCACATTGCGCCCGAAACGTGCGGCCAGGCGTGCGTACAGGGCGGCCATCAGCACCGGGTTATGCGCGCCGCCGCCTGAGACCACGACCTGCGCCACTGGCCCTGGTGCGAAGCGGGCATAGGCATCGGCGATGGTGGCTGCAGTCAACGCCGTGACCGTGGCAGCAAAACCCGCATCGTCGAGACCGGCGCTGCGCGCCTGCTCCTGCAGCGTCTGGGCCAGGCTCGCCGTGTAGCGTTCGCGCCCGGTCGTCTTGGGCGGTGGCTGGCGCAGATACGGGTCTTCGAGCCAGCGTGCCAGCAGCAGCTCGTCCACGCGCCCCTGGGCTGCGAGCCTGCCGTCGTGATCGTACGTCAGTGCGCCTGCGCTGGCAAACGCCGCGGCCCAGTCGATCAGCACGTTGCCCGGCCCGGTGTCGAATGCCAGTGGGGGTGCAGGATTACCTGGCGGCGGGAGGAAGGTCACATTGCCGATACCGCCGATATTCTGAGCTGCACGCCAGCCGCCGGGCACGCCGTTGAGATCGTCGGGCGGGCGCAGGAGCAACCAGTCGAAAATGCCGACCAGCGGTGCCCCCTGTCCG
>CAIRNL010000690.1 GCA_903879975.1 uncultured Chloroflexota bacterium
CTGCCCGCTGCCCAGCATCGGGGTGAGCGCAGGCATTCAGGGCACCAGGGCGTTCTTGCGCAAGCCCGTGGCGCGCCATGAACTACTGGCTGCCGTAGACGAGATCACGCGTGAAATCCAGCGGGTGCTGATTGTGGACAACGATCCGGCAGTGGCGCGTCTCTTTCGCAGGATGCTGGCCGGGCGCGTGCCGCCGCGCGCCTGTCTCGAAGCGTTGGATGGGGCAGAGGCGCTCCGGTCGATGCGCGCCATGAAGCCGGATCTGGTGGTTTTGGACCTGATGATGCCAACACTGGACGGCTATTCTGTGCTGAAGCAGATGGCTCAAGACCCGGAACTGGCCGATATTCCCGTGATTCTTGCCTCGGCGGTAGGGATCGATGGGCATGACCTGAGGCTCATGGGGTCAATCCAGATCGTGCAGCCGCGCGGCTTTGAGTTGGGTGAAGTGCTTCAAATCCTACAATCTACTCTGGACATTCTCTCGCCGGGGTGGAGCCAGTCTCAATCCAACGGGCCAGCGTTGCGTGCAGCGCTACCGGTGTGAGCGGCTTGGCCAGATAGGCAGCAGCGCCCAGCGCCAGGGCGAGTTGCGGCTCACGCAGGACAGAGCAGACGACAAACGGCACCTGAGCCGTATGCGCCGACGATTTCACGTATGCCAAAAATTCCCAGCCATCTTCACGAGGCATCATCACATCGGACAAAATGACATCCACCGGGTTTTCGGTTAGAAATTGCCTGGCCTGGGCCACAGTGGTTGCGCCCTCGACCCGGCAATGACCCCCGGCCAGGTAACGGCTGACAAGGCTAATAAACTCTTGGTTGTCATCAACGACAAACACGACCGGCGAGCGAGCAGAGCACCACAGAAGCTGGGCGTGCCAGTACCCTTGCGACGACTCCATAACCGTCAGATTGCCATTCATGGCTGTCATCAATTGTTGTGCGACCGTCAGGCCGACTCCCTCACGCAGCGGGTATGTCTGTGCAGTGTGGCCGACAGGCGCCCTGACTGCCGTCACGGACACGCCAAGCCCGCTCTCCGCATGCAGGCTGCTCACGTCCACTGGCCCGTGAGGTGACAGATCCAGCGCGTACGTCAAGACACCGAGGATTGCCTGGCGGGCCATGACACGGTCGGCACGTTCCACCACGAGTTCGTGCCTGACTGAATAGCGAACCTCGGCACTGCGGGCTTTGGTCAGCGATTCGATCAGGGGTTGCAGATTGAACAACACTTCCCTGAGATCGACGGTCTGCGGCCTGGATTGCTCACGCAGCCGCTCCATTTCTGTGAGTGCAGCGTTCCGGCGCGTGGTCGGTAGTTCTGCCGGGCTCTCGCCGGCTGCGCGGTCAGCGTCTGCACCGTACTTCTGCCAGAGTAGATCGACGATGACATCGACCATGCGCGCCTGTTCCTTGAAGAATTGACTCCGGCTGATGGCCAGCTCGGCCATCGTTTCAGTCGGGGAAAGCCCTTCGATGTAGCGCAGCTCGAGGATGCGGAACGCGCGCCAGGCAACTGACCCCTGCTGGCTACCAGAAAGTGGGCGCATAGCGTCGATCGCGCCCAGCAGCACCTCGCGCAGCTGCTGGCTGCGGCCGAGTCGGTTGTTGTCGCTGGTCATGATCGAGACCAACGGATGTGTCTGCAGATACGGCACGTCGTAGAGGTGATTCAGCGCGCTGTGCACCCACTGTTTGAACTCTGTGCGACGGGCAAGGAGAGATTGGGCTATCTCTGGCTGGGACACAGATTCGAGACCCCTGTGAGACTCATGATGGACTCTGACCGTTGCGATCGGTAGCTGAAAATTGCTACAATGCAAGCCATTCTCATTCTAGCTGCCCATGCATAGACGTGCAAGCTAGCCGCCTATTGTTCCCAGAATTAACAGGAGACGCTATGAAAGACCTTTTCGCGCGCTTCGGCTGCAAAGTCGTCTGGATGTCAATCCTTATGTTGTTGAGCATCCTCGTGGCCGCCTGTGCACCGGCCGTGGCACCGGCGCAACAGCCAGCGGCCGCTGGCGACGCTGCAGCGGCGCCGGTTGAGATTACCTGGCTAAGCCACGTGTACGAGCCATGGAACAATGCGTTGCAGGCCCAGGCCGACCAGTATATGGCTGAGAATCCAGGCGTCAAGATTGTGTACAGCCAAGTGCCGCACTCTGACCTGAACACCAAAATTGCGACCTCGATTGCCGCTGGCGACCCGCCGACCATCATGGGGGTCTATGGCCCATGGATGCCACAGCTGCTCGCCGGCGGTGCCCTCACCCAGGCGCCCGACTGGGTAATCGAGGATCTGGATGCTACCTTCCCGCCGGTCATGAAGGAATCCGCCACCTATGAGGGCAAGGTTTACGGCTACGTGCAGCACATCGGCATCCACCTGCCGATCATCAATGTCAAGATGTACGAAGAGGCGGGCATCGAACCTCCGAATACCTACGCGGAACTGGAAGCGGCCAACGCCAAACTGGATGCGGCCGATGGATCCCGCTTCGGGATCGGTCTGTCAACGAGCAAAGACGGCAGTTGGAACGTGCTCCACTGGTCGGCGATCCTGAAGGCGTACGGCGGCCAGATTCTCAACGACGACGGCACGGCGGCCGCCTTCAATACGCCTGAGGGTCTCGAGGCGACCAATATCTACCGCTCGCTCACCCACGCCGAACTCGGCGCCCATGACTCAGCATTCATCGCCGAGCAGACCGCGATGATGTGGAACGGCCCATGGCAGAAGAGCAACCTCGAACAGTCGAACCCTGACCTGCAGTACAGGGCGATCCAGCCGCTCGAAGGTCCGGCCGGGCGCGTGGCGCCGGCATACGTCTGGTTCTGGGTGGTCAGTTCCACCGCCACCGCCGAGCAGCAGGAGCAGGCATGGCGCTTCCTCCAGTGGATTTCGGCGTCCAAGCAGTATGAGGCCATCTACCAGAACGTCGGCCTGATCCCGATCACCAACGAGATTCCTGAGGGGCTCAAGAACGACGAGTGGGTTCAGGCCTTCAACGAAGGTCTGCAGTACGCTAACATTTACTATTCGAAGAATGAGGTCTGGGAACAGATCGACGTCGCCGTCGGTGAAGAATTGGAGCGCCTCGTGGTCGACGAAATCACGGCCGAGGAGTTCTTGAACAGCGCCGAGCAGCGGGTCAACGAGATTCTCCAGTCAGCTGGTTCGTAGTCGATAGGATCGTCCGCGTTCCCTGCCTGTGTGCCAGACGCGTGCAGGCAGGGAGCGCGGTTATTCTGCCGGATCAGAAGCACTTCGCCGCGTGATTGGAAGCCCCATGAACGAATTACTGGACGTAAAATCGACCCCTGCCCAGACGGCAGTGGCTGCACAGAAGTCACAGCGCACTGCCACGGCCCGATCCAGCCGGCGCGTCTTTATCTGGGCCAGCCTGGTGCCGATTTTGCTCTACTTCTTGATCTTCTCACTGCTGCCAATTCTGGCAGCCTTCTATATCAGCCTTCAGAGCTGGCCATTGATGGGTGGCGAGACAAAATTTATCGGCTTCAAGCACTTTGCCGACATTCTGCAAGACCGGCGTTTCTATGCCAGTTTGTGGAACACTGCCTACTTCGCCATCGCCTACATGGTCTCGGTCATCGTCCTGGGGCTAGCCATGGCCCTGCTGGTAGGTTCGCTCGGCACACGCCTGCGGTTGCTCGCCCGGCCGATCTACTTTGCACCGCAGGTGACCTCGGTGGTGGCCGTCGCACTGATGTTTACGTGGCTCTATGAGCCGCGCACCGGGGTGCTCAACTACCTGCTTTCCTTTATCGGCGCCGGTCCCTTTCTCTGGCTTCGCTCCCAGCAGATGGTGATGCCAGCGCTGATTGCGACAGCCGTGTGGCGTTCGGTCGGCTACAGCATGGTGATCTTTACAGCTGGCTTACTGAGCATCCCGCGCGAGCTCTATGATGCAGTTGCCGTCGACGGTGCCGGGCGGTGGACGACCTTTCGCCATCTCACGCTCCCGCTGCTGAAACCAACGCTGCTTTTCATGTTTGTCACAGCGACTATCAGCGGTTTCCAGGTCTTTGTCGAGCCGTGGCTCATGTCGGCTGGCGGACCGGGGACAGCAAGCCGGGTGATCATGTTGGATATTTACGACGAGGGCTTCCGTTTCTTCGAAATGGGCTCGGCGTCGGCACTAGCTATCTGCCTTTTCCTGGTCATTGCGGTGATCGCGTATATCCAGATGCGCTATCTGCGCGAGAGCTTTGAGTTTTAGCGGCCGGTGACGCGTGACGAGTGATGTGTGACGGGTTGGGAAGAGTATAGGGACGAGTATAGGGACGAGAGATGACGACTGGACAGATTGAGACTTCGCATGCCAGGCCCGCGGCGAAAGGGGGCGTCAGTGACTTTCTCTTTGCGTTGCTGCGCAACAGTTTTGCCATTCTGCTGTTGATCTTGATCGTTTTCCCCTTCTACTACATGTTTATCACCTCCTTGAAGACGGTCGCCGAGACGCGCGCGTATCCACCCACGCTCTACGCTATCGACCCGGTTGGACTGCAGAATTACTTCGAGGTCGTGACGCGCATCGACTTCTTCGCCTACTTGCGCAACAGCGTCACGGTCTCGGTTATTGTCACGATTGGCGCCCTCTTTACCAGCTCGCTGGCCGGCTACATCTTCGCCAAGTTCACCTTTCGCGGCCGTGACACGCTCTTCTTTTTGATCGTCACCACCATGATGGTGCCTTTCCACGTGATGTTGATCCCCCTCTTTCTCATCGTCCGGGCAATGGGGATTTATGACTCGCTTTGGGCGCTGATCATCCCGGGGCTGGTGACCGCCTGGGGCATCTTTCTCATGCGCCAGAACATGAAAAGCATCCCTTCGGAGATGCTGGACGCGGCGCGCATCGACGGCGCTTCGGAGATGGCAATTTTCCTCCAGATCGTGCTGCCGGTTTCCAAGCCAGCCCTCTCAGCGCTGGGGGTGTTCATCTTCATGCACTACTGGAACGATTTCCTGTGGCCGCTCATCGTGATCGAGACGGCCCCTCTGCGAACACTGCCGCTAGGACTGGCGCTCTTCAGTGAAGGTTTTGGCATTGCACGGTGGAATATCGTCATGGCGGCAACCGTGATGACCGTGCTGCCCATCCTGATCGTCTTTGCGCTGGCCCAGCGTTACTTCATTGAAGGGATCACATTAGGCAGCGTGAAAGGATAACGGGGTCATGCCGGTGCACACACAACGCTTTACGCCAGCCGATGCCAAGGGGCGTTCATGAAGATCACCGCCATCGAAAGCCTGCAGTGGCCTTCGTATCCACGCACGCTTTACGTCCTTGTCCATACCGATGAGGGCCTCGTCGGCCTTGGGGAGACCGTAGAGAAGGTTCCGGGGTCACGCGGCGCGCTGCATGGCACCCTCGCCCCGCTGCTCCTGGGGCAGGATGCACATGACATCGAGGGCCTCTGGCGCTTTCTCTTCGACAACATCCTGTATCACGGCTACAGCGGTGCCGAGCTGCGCGCGCTGTCGGCGGTCGAGATTGCACTCTGGGACCTACTTGGCAAGCGCTATGAGCTGCCGCTGTACCAACTGCTGGGCGGCAAGACACGCACGCGGATTCCCACCTACAACACCTGTATCGGTTTCGGCGCAAATCGTGACTACACATGGTGGCACGAAGATGCCGGTGGCCTGGCGCGGAACCTGCTGGACGCCGGCATCTGGGCGATGAAAATCTGGCCTTTTGACCCCTACAGCGAGCGCTCGCTCGGCCAGTACATCAGCCCCGACGACCTCGAGCACGGGCTGCGGCCGGTGCGCCAGATCCGTGAGGCCGTGGGCCGCGCCATGGAGATCGGGATTGAGTGCCACTTCCGCTGGAATCGGGCCAGCGCCGAGCGGATCGTACGTGCGCTGGAGCCCTACGACATTCTTTTCCTGGAGGATCCGCTGCCTGCCATTCACGTCGATGAAATCCGCCTCCTCTCGCAGAAATCGCCGATCCCGATCGTCGGTTCTGAGCTGCTCATGACCCGCTGGCAACTGCGCGAGTGGCTGGAGAAGCATACCAGCCAGATCTTGATGACTGATCCGCTCTGGAATGGCGGTGTGGCTGAAACACGCAAGATTGCGGCGATGGCTGAAGCCTTCGGCGTGCCGCTGGTGCTGCACAATCTCTCCGGCCCAGTCTGCCACGCCGTCTGCCTGCACCTGGGCGCGCATATCCCCAACTTGATGTTTGTCGAGTCCGCTCGGGCCCTCTACGGCACATTTTTCGCCACACTGGCGGGTAACGTACTACCGCCCACTCAGGGCTACTTTGCCCTGCCGACCGGTCCCGGGCATGGCGTCGAGTTGCGAGCGGAAGCCATGACGCAGCCCGATGTCGTGCGCCATGTCTCTACCGGCAGTGGGAGTGCGGTCGGCCGGCGGGCCATGGGCGACCATTGGGAACGTGAGGAGATCCGGTGAGGTAAGCATGATGAATGCACACATTCTGGTGACCGGCGCACTGGGCTGCATCGGTGCGTGGACCGTACACCTCCTAGCCGCAGCTGGCGCCAAAGTCACGGTATTTGATCTGTCGAACCGGGCCCACCGGATGCAACTCATCATGGATGCTGACGTGATTGCACGCGTTCAGTTCATCGAGGGAGACATCACGGATCCGCATGCCGTCGAGGATGCCCTCACCGCTTCGGGTGCGGCCGCCATCATCCACCTGGCGGCCCTGCAGATCCCGGCCTGCCGTGCCAATCCCACGCTCGGCGCGCAAGTCAACGTGGTGGGCACCGTCAACGTTTTTGAGGCGGCACGCAAAGCTGGCCACCGTCGACTCGTCTATGCCAGCAGTGCGGCCGTCTACGGTCCCGCCGAGGAGTATCCGCCCGGGCCGTTGGCAGACGACGCACCGCTTCTGCCACGCTCACTCTACGGAGTCTTCAAACAGGCTGACGAGGGCATCGCCAAGGTCTACTGGCATGACCACGGGATCAGCAGCATCGGCCTGCGTCCTTACGTCATCTACGGACCGGGTCGCGACCAGGGACTCACCTCAAGTCCGACAAAGGCCATGCTAGCCGCTGCTGCCGGCGAACCCTATCACATCGCTTACGGCGGCCGCTGTAATATGCAGTACGCCGGCGACGTAGCGCACAGCCTGATAGCGGCCTTGGATGTGCCGTTCATGGGCGCACAGGCCTTCAATCTCCGCGGCAACGCCGTCGGCATGGCGGAGGTCGTAGCCGCCATCGAACGTGCGGCGCCGGAGAGCGCAGGGCAGATCACCTTTGAGGCGCAGTCACTAGGCTACCCGGAGGCTATGGACGGCAGCGCAGTGCGGACCCTGCTGGGCGAGCTTCCGATAACACCACTCGCCGAAGGCGTGGCCGAAACCATCGCCGTCTTTCGCCGCGCCCTGGCCAAGGGACTCATTGTTCCATGAACGCCGCAGCGTTGGACATTGAACAGCCGGGCGCGCTGGTCGCCTACCTGCAGGCACGGCGGCTCATTGCGCCGGCTGAGCAGCCGGAGGTGCGGGTGCTTGCTGGCGGCGTCTCCAATCGCACGGTCTTGGTCGCGCGACCCAGCGGCGAAGCCTGGGTGGCCAAACAGGCCCTGCCCAAGTTGCGGGTTCAGGTGGAGTGGCTCTGCAGCATGGAACGGATTCAGCGGGAGGCCGAAGGGCTGCGCTGGCTCAACCGGCTGCTGCCGGCAGGTGCAATCCCGGGCATTGTCCACGAGGATCACGAAGCACACCTGCTCATCATGCAGGCCGTCCCCCAGCCACACCGAAACTGGAAGCAGATGCTGATGGCAGGCGACGTACAAACCGAGCATGTCGCCCAGTTCGGCACGCTACTCGGTATGCTTCACAGCCGGGCCTATCGCCAGCGCGAGGCAGTTGCCGAAGTCTTCGCCGACACCACCTACTTTGTTGCGCTGCGGCTGGAGCCCTACTACCGGTACACGGCAACACAGGTACCGGAGGCAGCCGCATTCTACGCGGCGCTGATCGACAGCACCTGTGCCCGGCAACTGACTTTGGTCCACGGCGATTACAGTCCGAAGAACGTCCTGGTTCACGGCGATCGTCTGGTTCTGCTCGACCACGAGGTGATCCATTTCGGCGATCCCGCCTTCGACCTCGGCTTTGCGATGACGCACCTGCTCAGCAAAGCGCACCACCTGCCGGTGCATCGCGCCCGGTTCGTCGATGCCGCCCAGCTATACTGGACTCGTTACCTGGCTGCGCTGGATGATCTGCCGTGGCTGGCAGAACTGGAGGCGCAGGCGATATGCAATACGCTGGGCTGCCTGCTGGCTCGTGTAGCCGGGCGCTCACCGCTCGAGTACCTTGATGCCGGCGCACGTGCGCGCCAGCGCACGGCGACCGTCGAACTCATGGCGTCGCCGCCGGCCACCATGGCTGCGCTGGTCCAGAGCTTTGTGAAAGGCATTGGCAGCGATGCCGTCAATTGAGGAACTCTACGCGCTCGAAATCCTGGACAGTCGCGGGCGTCCGACGGTTCAGGCCACCTGCACGCTTGGCAGCGGCGCATGTGGCACTGCGTCAGTTCCCTCGGGATCCTCGACCGGCCGCGCCGAAGCCTGGGAACTGCGCGACGGCGACCCCAGCCGGTATGGCGGGCTCGGCTGCCGCACTGCCGTGACAAACATCAACGGCGAGATCCGCCGCGCGTTATCGGGCCGGGAGATAGCGTGCCAAGCCGAACTCGACCGACAGCTCTGCGAGCTGGACGGCACATCCACCAAGGCGCGGTTGGGCGCCAATGCCATCCTGGCCGTTTCCATTGCCTTCGCCCGTGCCGTTGCGCAGGCGCAGGCGCAGCCGCTCTTTGGCTATTTTGCCGGCCTATTGGGCGCCACGCCACGGCTGCCCCAACTCACGGTCAACCTTTTCAGCGGCGGCAAACATGCCGGCGGGCAGGTGCCGATCCAGGATGTCCTCGTCGTGCCGAGTTCGGCCCGCTGCGTTGACGAGGCGTTGGCCATGGTCTACGCCGTCTACCAGGCGGCGACCGCGCTCTGCCTCGACAAGTACGGCATGCGCGCTCTTACCGCCGACGAAGGGGGCCTGGCGCCGCCGTTTTTGAATGCCGATGCCATGATCTGCGATGCAGTCATGGCCATTGAACGCGCCGGACTGCGGCCGGGCGAGGATATCGACCTGGCGGTAGACGTGGCTGCCAGCCACTTCTTTGCGGATGGCTGCTATTGGCTGGGCCACGAGCGGCTCGCAAGCCATGGCATGATCACGCGCATCCGCGCCTGGCTCGACCGCTACCCGATCATCAGCGTCGAGGATGGACTGGCCGAGGATGACTGGGCCGCCTGGCCTGACCTGAACACGGTGCTCCAGGGGCGCGCATTGACGCTTGGCGACGACTTGCTGTGCACCAACCCGGCGCGCATCCAGCGCGCCGTCGAGCAGTACGCTGCCAATGCACTGCTGCTGAAGGTGAACCAGGTCGGTACGCTCACCGAAGCGGCCGAGGCTTGCCGGCTGGCACGCGCGGCGGGCTGGGCGGTCGTCGTGAGCGCCCGCAGCGGTGAGACCGAGGACAGCTGGCTCGCCGATCTGGCGACTGGCTGGGCAGGCGACTTTATCAAAGTGGGATCGATCACCCAGTCGGAACGGCTTGCGAAGTACAACCGCCTGCTGGAAATCGAAGCGCGCCATCGCCTGCCATTCGGCGGGGATCATCACTAACTTGGTTGGGGTACTGGCCCCACATGCAAAGGACGAGAGCCATGGGACGGCTTGAACAGAAACGTGCGATCATCACCGGCGCGGCAAACGGGATCGGGCGCGGGCTTGCGCTGCGTTTCGCCCGGGAGGGGGCTATCGTAGGTGTGCTGGACATTTCGGCGAGTGCCTGCGACAAGGTGGTGGCGGAAATTCTGGCCGAAGGTGGGCAGGCTATCCGCTTGGAAGCCAATCTCAACCATCCCGACCAGGTCGACGGTGCGGTCGCCCAATTCGTTGCGCACGCGGGGACGCCCGACGTGCTGGTCAACAACGCGGCCATCATGGCCAGTGGCCCGGCGCATCTGACCAGCGCAGAGGTCTTTGACCGTGTAATCGGCGTCAACTTGCGTGGGGCCTTTCTCGCTGCAGCTGCGGTCTTGCGCTACATGATCGAAGCGCGGGCGGGCAGCATTGTCCAGATGGCCAGCGTTACCGGCATGATGGGGGCACAAGGGATGGCGGCATACTCCACGGCCAAGGGAGGGTTGCTGGCCCTGACACGGTCTATGGCCATTGACTACGCGCCCTACGGCATTCGAGTGAACAGCGTTTCGCCGGGTACGATTGACTC
>CAIRNL010000691.1 GCA_903879975.1 uncultured Chloroflexota bacterium
ACGCGCATCCTCCCACGTCACACACACCACAGGATGATTTTCTTTGCCGCGCGGAATCTTCCCGCCCTCCCAGTGCTGGGGTACCCTATGCGATTTCGCTTTCACAAACGCCGCATACTGCGCATTTGTCACCGGGTGTCTGGCAATCTGGTACGCAGACAGATGCACCCGGTGAATCGGCTTTTCACTGTCGTACTCATTGCTCCCCATCGTGAACTCGCCGGCCGGGATCGGCACCCACTCAAAGCCGAGCTCCTCCGGCGCCCCCAGCGGCTCTCTCCGGGCACGCAGCCGGTCTGCTTCGCGGGCAGCCGCTTCGATGCGCTCCTGCAGCGCAGCCTTCTCTGCCGCCTTCTTGCGCTCGGCCTTCTCTGCCTCTGCCCGTGCTGCCGCCTCCGCACGGGCCTGCGCCAGCGCTTCCTCCGCCTCCGCAGCGCGGCGCGCCAGTGCCGCCAGCTCCGGGTCTACAGGCGGAGGGTCAGGCTTCACGACCGGCGGCGCTGCTGCACGCCCGCCCCCCTTGCCCAACGCCTCGACGACCTCTTCCCCGCTCGCATACCTTCCCTCAGGCGCTTTGGCCAGCAGACGCATCACCACCGCACCTACAGACGCCGACACCCCCCCAGGCAGGGGCGGGACAGAATCCGTGGCGTGCGCCAGCATCAGGTCCAGCGGATCGCTCCCTTCGAACGGACGCCGCCCTGCCAGCAACTCATAGCCCACAACCCCCAGGCTGTACAGGTCGCTCGCCACCGTATGCCCCGTCTTCCTTACCTCCGGCGCTCGGTAGGCCGCTGTCCCCGTCAGTGTCTTGCTGCTCTCCCCGCTGCTGCTGCCGCCGCTCACCTCCGCCGCACGCGCCAGCCCGAAGTCGCTCACGTAGACCCGCTCACGCTTTTCCTCCAGCAACAGGTTCGCAGCCTTGATGTCACGGTGCACCACCCCGCGCCCATGCGCATGCCCCAACGCACCTGCTGCCTGCCGCAGCCAGTCCGCCACGCGCTCGGCCGGCTGCGCTCCCTGCTCTTTGACCACCTGCGCCAGCGACGCTCCCTCGATGTACTCCATCACCAGGTAACGTTGATCCTGCCACACCCCCGCATCGTACACTGTCACGATATGGTCGTGGCGCAGCCCAGCCAGCACACCCGCTTCCCGCTCGAACAGATGCAGCGTCTCCGCATCCACGGTCAGCTGCGCATGCAGCACTTTCACTGCCACCGCACGATGGTTGAGCCGCTCGTCCTGCGCCAGGTAGACTGCGCCAAAGGCGCCTCTGCCCAGTTCGCGCATCACCTGGTAGCGCCCGGCAAACCGAGAGGACATTTCCCGTTCTCCTTTCCTCGATACAATCTGCTGCAGCCAGCATACGCAGGTCGTTGCGGGTCGGACAGGTGTCAACCAGCCCCTCGACAACATCGTGGATCTGTTCGCCGCTGAGTCGGGTCATGGGTCGGCCAGGTCAGGGTTGGTCATGGACAGGCGACAGCATCCGCGTGGAAATAGAGTATAGCCAAGGGCTGGGGCGTGTGTCAAATGGCACGGCAACACACCGCCCCATCGGGGCGAATGAGTTTAGAGAGGACACACGAAAAGGTGCTAATACAGGTCGGCGCAAACAACTCGTTGAGATCGTGACGCACTCTGCTCGGGTGTGCACTCCACAATTCGGCGGAATGGGTCACATGCTTTAATTCGTGGATTGATCTGCACCGACGTGCACGGGTCAGGCGTCAATTGTGACTCGTGGTGTATGCGTTGCTGACCTGGCGAGCAGTCGGTAGTTTTCTGCTGATTGACTGTTCAGACGAACAGCCGATCACCCTGGACTAATCAAAAAATCTGTGTCCGCAGTTGGCGCAGAATTTTTCGCCTACCGGCATTTTCACGCGGCAGTTGGGGCAGACCTGCACTTCGCCCAACGCGCCGGGCGCGCCGGTGGCAGGGACACCTGGTATTCCCCCGACGACGGTCGGGGCCGCCGGCGATCCTGTGCCGTTGGTCGACAGGATGACCGTCGGGGCCGCCGGCTGGTTCTGTGCGTAGGTCTTGGCGACGTCACCCACGATGCGCAGGGCTTCGCTGTTGCTGCGCTCCTGGCGGTCGGCGGCTTCCTTGGCCATGCGTTCGGCGCGCTCGGCAGCGTCGCGAGCGGCCTGGGTTTCGCGGGCGGAAGCAGCTTCGATCGTTTTCATCTGCGCGGCCTGGTGCGCTTCGAGCTGCTGACGCAGCGCGGCCTCGTGCTTGCTGCGCTCGTCAGCCAGCGCCTGCCACTTGGCGGCCTCTGCCGCCTGCAGCTTGCCTTCCTCCGCAGCCTGCGTTTTGGCCAGCAGCGCTTTGGCCACATCGGGGCTGCGTTCGGCAGCCAGGATCATGATCTGCTGCTCGCTCATACCCTTGAAGTGCTCCATGCGCTTCAATTCGCCCAGAATCTGCGCCTGCTGCAGCCCGCTCAACGAGATGAGCGCCTCGATGGACATCTCACTGCGCATTTTCAGCGTGCTCAGCTCGTGCTGCTGGGACTGCGCCGTCTTGGCCAGGTCCATTGCGTGGCGTTCTTTTTCAGCGGCGATGGCCGCCTCCTGGCGGCGCAGTTCGTCCTCACGGGCGATGCGACGCTTTTCCTCCTCATCCTCGCGTTCGATGCGCAACCGGTTGGCCTTGTTCTCTTTCAACAAGGCCATTGCATCGGCGGCCAGCGCCAGATCGGCCTTGTTCTCTTCCGCCTCGCGCGTGCGCTGGAGGCGGGCGATCTCGTCGGCAGTTTTGGCCTTTTGCAGCGCAATCGTGCTGTCCACCGTCGCCGTGTCCTGGCGAATGCCCAAGTCGGCCGCGACGTCTTCCTTGCGCTGGGTGCGGTCGTGCGCCTGACGGTCGCTGTCTAGCCCCAGGGTGTGATCCTGCTGTAGGCGATCCTGGGTGCGATGCGCTTCTTGAGCTTTTGCCAGCTGTACACGCTCGTGTTCGGCAACGCGCGCAGCTTCCTGGCGTTCGGCCTCATCGAGCCGGAGCTGTGCTGCGACTTCGGCCTGGCGCAGTTCCAGTCCGCCCAAGATTTTGGCACGTTGCAGCGCGAGTTCACCCTGCAGTTGTGCCTGGTCGAACTTGTGCTGTTCGCTCAGTTCGGCCGCCTTGCGTTCGTACTGGCTGTAGAGTTCGGCCAGGGCAAGGCTGTGGGCGCGCTCTTTGTGGCGGTCTTCGCTGCCCCAGCGCAGGCTGTCGCGGAAATTTTCGAGTTCGTCCTCGCGCAACAGCTTGCGTTTGTCCAGCTCCGCCACGAACTTGGCCCATTCCTCCTGGGTCGTTGCCTCGTTGAGCTGGTCTTGCTGCACTGCGCGGCGCATGCGATCCCAGAGCTGGGCGCGCTGCTCGAACTGCGCTGCACTCGCCTCCTCCTGCGCAATCTTGTGCAACTCCTCTTCGCTCATGAGATCAAACAGGCGCTGGCGGTGGGTCAGCTCCTGCCGCTGAGCATTCAGTTCCAGATCGTGGGTGCGGCCAAGACCCTGCAGTTCGACCTGCTTGCGCGCGTAGTCCTGTTCCAAGCGACGCTGCTCGAGGTCAAAGTCGGCTGGGCCGAGGAAGAGTTCCTCCTCGCGCGCACGCATGGCGTCGATGCGCGGGTGACGCAGATCGAACATCTGCACACGCTGGAAGGCAAGCCCCGTCTGGCTGAAGAAGTCGCGCAGCCGTTCCTGCACATCGACTGCGAAATCTTCACGACGTTGGCTGCGCTCTGCCTCCAATTGTTCCATACTGTGATCGCCGACGTAGGTCTGTGCGGCGGCGTAGAGTTCCGGATAGAGCAACTGACGCAGGTCCGTCACGCTGAAGAGCGGGCGGCCTTTGAGCACGTTGGCGATAAAGCGTTTTGCGTCGACAATCCGCAGCACAAGGCGGCAGGTAGCGTTGAGACGGAGCGGATCGATAGTCCAGAGGTCAGCCAGGCTGAATTCGACCGGAACCTCACCGCTGTCGAGAAGGATGACAGCCACCTCGGGGCGACGGCGAATCCATTGCTCCTCGAAGGATTGAATCTTGTACAACCCCGGACCCCGTTCGCCGACCAGGAGCCCGTTCTCCATGAGCAGCGCCAGGGTATTTTCCTCGACAATCAGCTGCTTATTCTGGGCGGGCATATTGTGGCTCTCGATCCGCGCCGCAATTTCGCCTGGCCGTGCACGCCAGCGCATTTCCTCGACCTGGGGACGCAGCGGCTGTGCCGGGATCGGGGCGGTGGGCGGGGCGGTGGGCGGGGCGGTGGGCGGGGCGGGCGTGAGCGGCACACCGCCCAGGTTGTTGCCGCAGGCACTACAAAATCGTGCGGAACTACGATTTGGATGGTGGCAGTCGGGTTTGGGGCAGACGCGTACGTCAGACATTTGAGCTTTCCTCCTTGGTGGGAAATGCGCGGTTGATCCAGGGTCTGGCGCGCCACAGCGGCGCAACACCGTCAGCAGATCCTGGCGCAGGGCACCACAGCGTCGCGGTGCATCCACTGCGCCTTGCCTTACGTCGTGGGATGACGGGCATAGTTGACATAGGCATTCGTACAAGAGTCTCGGGTATCGCAGCACCGTACAGAGGACGGCGTCGAGCGTCACGCAATTGCGGCCCGCCAACGCACCAGGGCGTCGCTGCTATTTTGAATGATTTCTTCCAATTTGTCCACCACGCCCGGCGCCACTGCGCGCCGCTGCTGCAAGCTCGTGTGAAGTTCTGCCGACAACGTGCCGGCCTGCAGCACCCACGCCTGCAGCTGGGCCATCTGATCATCGATCGCGGCCCACTCCCCGTCGCTGCGTGGCCCTTGTGCCTGCTCAAGATGCTCGACCGGGCTTTGCAATTGTCCTGTCGCGCTGGCGAGCGTGCGCAGCCGGCGAGTGAGCGAGCGATCGTGGAGATGGCGGTAGGCCAGTGTGGCGCTGTCGTCCAGGCGGCGATTCACCACCGCCAGCTCAGTGCCGAGCGTCACCTGCAGTTTTGTGTGCGCCCGTGCCCGCTGGGAGGCATCCAGGCGGGCACGGGCGATCCGGCGCTGAGCCTGGGCAACCACTTGATTGGCGCGGTTGACATTGTGGAGCCAGTCGATGCGGATCGCAAAGGCTGCGCCCAGCAGGCCAACGCCAGCGCCGACGACGCGCAGCCAGTTGACGTGATCTGGCAGCCAGAAGGCAGCGGCGGTCACACCGATCCCGACAAATGCGCCCAGCAGCATCAGGACGTGCCGTGCTTCCATCCGGCCAACGTGCTCTTCGGCGGTGGCGAGGTTGGCTTCCATCAGCATACGCTCGGCCGACTGCTGGGCCTGCCAACGAATCACCTGGTCGATCACCCAGGCGCCAAGGACACCGACGATTGCGATACCGACCACCGCGCCCAGGACCTGGTTGCGCTGGGCGTCAGTCGCGAGGAGGTCAGGGCGCAGGAGAACGATGGCGGCGAGAGCAATCGCGGAAACGGTGGCAGCAATCAGCACCAGCAGGCTCAGCCGTTTGAAGAGATGGTGGCTGGCACGATGTTCGGCGGGTGCCAGAATGACCGGCGCGGGCGTAGGCTGGTCGGGTGTGGCGGCCAACACGGAGTGCAGGGCAGCGGCCGGGGGGAGGGCAGCAGCGCCGAGTGCATCCTGAACAACCGCAGTGACCGTTGCCGGGGCGAGCGGCGCACCCTGTGCTGCGGCGGCCTGCTGGAGACGGTCGGCCAGCAGCGCGTGGTTGTCGATGCGATTCAATTCCGCGCGCAGTGCTTCGTCGGCCAGCACCCGTTGCAGCGCTGCGCGCTCGCGTGCGGCCGCCGCCTGTTCCTCGCCGGTGAGAAAGCGCATCTGGAGCGGGTCGGGGTGAGTGGCTGTCTCCAGGCCCAGAGCAACCAGCTGTGGGGTGAGTGCTGCGCCGAGTGCGCTGCCAACCTGGCGGCGCACGTCCCGGTTGGTACGCAGGTCCTCCAGGGCATACTGTTGCACCAGGCTTGCAGCCGTATCGGCCAGACGCGCGCTGATCACGTCGGCTGGCAGCCCGATCCATTCGGCTGTCTGAAAACGCAGCCAGCCCTGCCAGAGGCGCCGCACATCTGCGATCTGTGTATGCAGGCGCCAGCTGAGTGCGACACTGCGCCCGTCGATCGTCGCCAGATCGGTGATCCAGATCGGCAAGAAATGGGCATCGGGGTGGTAGAGATAGAGTTCTGGGGTGCTCTGCAGCAGGCTGCGGACGGCGTGTGTACCCGATGGCAAGGTGCGGAGCGGCGCCCCATCGCGCACAATCAGGGCTTCCATCCCCGGCGGGATTTTCACCTGGCGCGTCGTCGGCAGAATACGGCGCGCCAGTGCTGGCGGCCCTTCGGCAGGGTAGGCGATCGAGTCAGACATAGGCGGTGGTTCCTTTTGCGGTTGGCCAACTGATTCCTAGACAGTTACAATTTAATACACCAAACGGAAAAGATGGAAATTAAAATAATTTTAGCACAACATGTAATTTAGTCAATATCGATACCGACAGTGACAGGAGTTCAGAAGAAACCGACAGGCAGGGGGCGACTCTTTGTACGATCAGCGCGTTGTGCGACCAGCCCGAAACCGGTCGTAGCGTTTGAGCATTTCCGGTGTCACCGACGAGCGGCGTTCGGCCAGGATGGCATCGAAGTCAGCGGCCTCGATGATGCGCTCCTGATCCTGTTCGATGGCGGCAAGAAAGGCGCGCTGGCCGGCGCGCGTGCAGAGATAGGTGATGTCGGCGCCGCTGTAGCCCTCCAGCCGGTCGGCCAGCTGCTCCAGGTCGACATCGCCAGCCAGCGGGCGATTTTTCAGCCCCATCTCCAGCAGGCGCAGCCGCGCCGTGCGGTCTGGCAATCCCACATAGATGAGTTCGTCAAAGCGTCCTGGGCGCAGTGCGGCGTCGTCGATGGCCCAGGGTTCGTTGGTTGCACCGAGCAGGAGCAGGGCGCCGTTGCCGTCGCCCAGGCTCTGCGTCTGCGCCAGAAACTCGCTGATCACGCGCGGCATGACGCTGCTGCTGGTAGCGCTGCGCTTGGGGATGAGCGCCTCGATCTCGTCCAGGAAGATCACTGCCTTGTCCTGGCGTCGCGCGGCGGCAAAGAGCGCAGCGATATTCTGCTCGGCCTTGCCAAACCACTGGCTCATCAGGTTGGAAGCCTTGGCCACAAAGAAGGCGGCGTCCAGTTCGCCGGCCACTGCACGCGCGATATAGGTCTTGCCGGTGCCTGGCGGGCCATAGAGCAGCAGCCCCCCGCCTGGGCGGACGCCAAAGCGTTCTGCTGTATCTGGGTGGGAGAAAGGATAGATGAGCTTGAGGGCGATCTGCTCCTTGACATCGGCGAGACCGGCCACATCGTCCAGGCGCACAGTCGGGCGTTCAGCGAGCAGCCAGTCGGGCGTCTGTTCGTCGTCGGCGAGGGGCGGGGTTACGTGCTTGCGCGCGACATTCTGCTGTTGGCTGCGCTGCACCCGTTGCGCCTCGATCGTGGCGGCCTGTGCCAGGAGCTGATCTGCATAGGCTGTGCGCTGGCGGCGGATCCTCGGCGACTTCGTCTGCCTGGCTTCATCCAGCAGGAGGCGGGCCGCCTCCAGACAATGGCGATGGGCCGCCTCCAGGTCACCCCGCTCCTGGGCGGCGATGCCGGCGCTGATGTGACTGACCGGCGTGGTGAGTGGTTCCATGAGATGAACTCCTCCTTTTCCCGAGGGTCGGGGAATGCAGTCAAAAAAATCGATAGACATCCGCGTACGGCTGTTCTGCCATACAGGCGGTTGCTGGGCCGGCGCGCTGTGTCTGGCGCGACCTACTTGCTACCCACATGCCAGTTTTCCCCTACGCGCACCCCGGCCAGAGCGGCACAAGAAGGCGTTTGCGAAAAATTTTGACCGGCTTCGCCGGGGAAGAAGGGGGGGGGGCTGGCCGCCCCCCGCCGCTGCGCTTCCCCCCCGCCTTCCAGAAGCCCAGAAGCCCAGAAAGCCAGGATCACTGCGAGCGGACACACCGGAAGC
>CAIRNL010000692.1 GCA_903879975.1 uncultured Chloroflexota bacterium
GCTGTGACCCCGGGGCCGGGTTTTGCCGAAATCTTCGCCCATCTGGGCGCGCAGGGCCTGGTACAGGGCGGCCAGAGCATGAATCCCAGCGTAGCCGAACTGGTTGACGCCGTGAGCGCACTTCCGATGCGCGCCGTCATTCTGCTGCCCAACAACAGCAATATTCTGATGGCAGCGCAGGAGGCAGCCAAGGTCGTGGCCAAGAGCGAGCGTGGCCAGAGCGTCCAGATCGTGCCGACGTGCACTGCGCCGCAGGGGATCGCTGCGCTCACGGCCTACAACCCGGCTGCAGATGACGTCGCTGTGTTGGTGAAGGCGATGACGGCACATATGAGCGACGTGGAAACAGGCGAAGTCACACAGGCCGTGCGCTCGGCTGAAGTCAACGGCATTGCAGTACACCAGGGCGATATCATCGGGCTGGACAACGGCAAGCTCGTCAGCTGCGGACATAGCGTGACCGATATTGCGCTGACACTGCTGGCGAAGATGAACGCAGCTGAAGGTGCACTCATCACCATCTACTATGGCGACTTTGTAGCCGAAGCAGCGGCACGCGATTTTGCCGAAACTGTGCGCGGCGAGTATCCTGAACAAGATGTAGAACTGGCCTTTGGTGGCCAGCCTCATTACCATTACATCTTGTCGGTAGAATGATTCCGCGCACTCATGAGCAAAGTACGAATTATCACGGATAGCAATGCTTACCTGCCACCGGCGCTGGTGGAGCAGTTCGGCATCACTGTCGTACCCCATCGCATCAAAGTGGGCGGCGCCTTTTTTGAGGAAGACGCCGACTTCAGGGTCGATGATCTATTGGGCAAGTTGAACGACGCCCAACGATCGGGCAGCATGCGCCTGCCTGAAGTCCAGGCACCCAACATCAACGCCTTCCTCGACTACTTCCAGGGCAACAGCGAAAGTGAGCAGATCGTCTGCATCCACATGAGCAGCGAACTCAGCCCTATGTGGTCGACGGCGCGCAAAGCAGCTGAGATGCTGCGTGGCCGCTACTCGATCCGTGTGATCGACAGCCAGAGCACCTCTTTCGGGCTGGGTTTGCTCGTGGAGAAGGCGGCACGGGCGGCAGCGGCGGGCGCCTCTGTGAATGAAGTGGCACGTGTCGTCAACGGCGCAATTCCGCACCTTTACTTCACGGCGTTCAGCGAGAGCCTCAACTACCTGGAGCGCAGCGCGGCGCTCGGCCCGTCGCAGAGCCTGCTCGGCACGATGTTGGGCATCAAGGCCATGCTGATGATGGAGGACGGCCGTCTCGTCACGCAGGAGAAGGTGCAGACACGCGAGGAAGTGGTCGACAAGCTGGCCGAGTTCGTGATTGAGTTTGCATCGGTGCAAGAGTTGGGCATCTTCGAGCAGAACTACGAAGGTCCACGTGATGGATTGATCAACCGCCTGCGCGAGACGCTGCCCAAGGTGAAAATTCAGAAGATCGACTATCCACCCAGCTTAGCCGTCTACCTGGGTACCAGTGTCGTCGGTTTGCTGGTTCACGAAGGGATGTACTGACAGTGGCTTCCCCTGTCCTCACGCGGCTGGAACGCATTCTCGATCTTGAAGAAAAACAGGGCTGGCGCAACCGCGGCGTCGTCGGCGGACTGCAGGCGCTGGCCGAGCGCTGGTCGGCTGATGCGCGCGCCGAAGGGCTGGAGCTGGCGCAGATCGATGCGCTGGTCAAAGGGATGCGTGCGTACGGTGCGGCCACGCCGGCGGAGCGTCCGGCACTTGCTGCGCAGATTCGTCGTGCAGCGGCTGGCGACTATGCGTCTGAGTCTGCTCTGCCAGAGGCGCCAGAGGTGCAGGAAGATCACGAAGCAGACATTGCGCCGCCGCTCGAAATCCCGGCTGGAGAAGCGGAGATACCGCCTATGCAGCCGAAACCAGGCAAGAGCACGCGTCCAGTTGCCACGGCCGACCGGCCTGGGTTGGGCACCGTGTACGAGAATGAGGACGACGACGATGCGCTGGGATTCCCGCCGCCGGAACCGACACACGTCGTCCAGGCACGCATCGCACGGCAAAAAGCCAGGGAACTGCGCAAGCCACAGGACCTGCAGGCGCGCGTGACAATCATTGCCGGCGTCGGCGAGGCCACCGCCGAGCAGCTGGCACGGCTGGGCATTGAAACGGTCGTCGACTTGCTGTGGCATCTGCCTACCCGCTACGACGATTTCAGCCAGATGCGCACCATCGACTCGCTGCACCCTGGCGAGCAGGTGACAATCATTGCCAACCTATGGGACGTGCGCGAGCGCAAGATCGGCATGAACCGTTCCATGGTGCAGGGGATTCTGGGTGACTCGACCGGCACACTGCACGCAACATGGTGGAACAAGTGGATTATCCGGCAACTCAGGCCCGGCAGCACGCTGCGCTTCAGCGGCAAAGTCGGGCTTTATATGGGGCAGAAGACGCTCGACAATCCGGCCTTCGAGGAGCTGGATGAAGAGCGCGTGGCCACGGGGCGGATGTCGCCCATCTACCCTCTCACCGAGGGCATCAACAACAACCGCCTGCGCACATTGATTTTTGATGCGCTAGATACCTATGCCCAATTCGTTGCGGACCCGCTCCCTGGCACCGTGTGCGATGAGTACGAACTGGCCGATCTCGCCACAGCGCTGAAGCAGGTGCATTTTCCAGACAGCCAGGCAGAGATGGAGCGTGCCCGGCGGCGCCTGGCGTTTGAAGAGCTTTTCTACATTCAACTCGGCGTGCAACAGCGCCGCGCCACGCTGCACGGTGCTGCTGCCCAGCCATTGCCGCTGAGCGACGAGGCGATGGCGCAATTCCTTGCCACGCTGCCCTTTGCGCTGACGGGCGCGCAGCAACGTGTCATCGGCGAGATCCGGCTGGACCTGGGGCGCGAGGCGCCCATGACGCGTCTGGTGCAGGGCGATGTGGGCAGCGGCAAGACAGCCGTTGCAGCAGCAGCCATGTGGGCGGCAGTGGGTAACAGCGCACAGGCTGCCCTGCTCGCGCCGACGCAGATCCTGGCCGAACAGCACCACCGCAGCGTCAGCCAGCTGCTGGGGCAGTTGGTGCGTCCGGATGGTGTGCCGGTGCGTGTCGCCCTGTTGACCGGCCGTGTGACCGGCCAGGAGCGCGAGCAGACACTGGCCGGTCTGGCTGACGGCAGCGTCGATGTAGTGGTTGGCACGACGGCACTGATCCAGGAGGGTGTGGAGTTCAA
>CAIRNL010000693.1 GCA_903879975.1 uncultured Chloroflexota bacterium
CCGGCGCTGCCCTGCAACTGCGCGCCGACCTATGGTTCGATGGGAAGTCGTTGCACGTCCGCAACGCCAACGGCACACGCCAGCGTTCCGAACGTGCCGAACAAATCCTGGCAGCACTTCAGAACGGGGGGCAAAGCCAAACTGGCCCCCTCTGGTACATTGCCCCCCCCATTCGAAGTTGTGCAACAGGCGAAGCAGAGTTCACCACCCTGGTGCACGACGCGATCGACTTCATTGGTCAGACAGGGATCGCCAAAGTCGTCGTCTCGCGGACAGCCGAGCGCCCGTTGCCTGAACACTTCGACCCAGCAAGCGTCTTTGTGACGCTCTGTGAGCGCTATCCGCATGCCTTTGTTTCGCTGGTAGCCGTTCCCGGCATCGGAACGTGGCTCGGTGCGACGCCGGAGGTTCTGCTGACACTGGATGACACAGCCCTGACGACCATGGCGCTGGCGGGCACACAACGCCGGCCCGATGACCTGCCGCTGGAGCACGTGGCGTGGGGGCGCAAAGAACGCGCAGAGCAGGACATGGTCAGCGCATATGTGCGCAATTTCTTCTGGGATGCTGGCATCACGAATGTAGCCGAGCGTGGGCCACAGACAGTCTCTGCAGGAAGCGTGGTGCACCTGCAAACCCTCTTCCACGTCGAGCTCCCTCAGGCAGAACGGCTGGCGCTTGCCAACCGTGTTCTCGATGAACTCCACCCGACCTCGGCTGTGTGTGGCATGCCCAAGCACCAGGCGCTCGCTTTCATTCTGGCGCACGAAGGGTACGACCGCAATTTCTACAGCGGCTTCCTGGGTCCAGTGCACTTTCAGGGTGAATCTAGCCTGTACGTCAACCTGCGCTGTATGCAGCTGGGCGAGCGGTCGGCACACCTTTACGTAGGGGCAGGCATTACAGCGGACTCGCGTCCCCAGGCCGAATGGCGTGAAACTGAACTCAAGGCGGAGACCATGCTGGCCGTTCTCGAACCTACTGCTACACCGTCTCCGTCGCAGGCGCCAGCCTGAGCGATGCCGTCCATGACAGCCTGTGCCCACCACGACACACAATGAGTGACGGCGTTTTCCCGCTGGTCGAACTGGCCATCCAGATTTGTGCAGATAGGGGCGTGCACACCTTTGTGATTGCGCCTGGCTCGCGTTCGGCGCCGATCACGACCGCATTGGCCCGTCGTCCAGAATTTACGCTGCGTGTCGTCTATGACGAGCGTTCAGCCGGCTACATTGCGCTGGGCATGGCGCAGCAATTGCGCCGCCCGGTGGGTCTGGTCTGCACCTCCGGCACGGCTGCAGTCAACTTTGCTCCAGCCGTAGTCGAGGCTTTCTACCAACAGATACCCCTGTTAGTACTCACCGCCGACCGCCCAGCCGAGTGGATCGACCAGCAAGACAATCAGGCGATTCACCAGCAAGGGTTGTATGCACCGCACGTCCGCTACCAGGCTGAGTTGCCCATGGGCGATGGGCACCCCGACACGCGCTGGCATGCGCGGCGCATTATGGTCGAAGCGCTCGATGCGGCGCAGGGATTGGCACCTGGCCCGGTTCATATCAACGTACCGCTGCGTGAGCCGCTCTATGCTCCGCCGTCGTATCGCCCCGATCCGCAGGGGGGAGAGAGCAGTGTCCGGATGCAGGTGCGTCCAGCACTTGACGAGTCCGCATGGGACACGCTGCGCGCCCAGTGGCAACAGGCGCAGCGCAAACTGATCGTAGCAGGGATGTTGCCAACCGAGCCGGCGCTCCACCCACCGTTGCTTGCCCTACAGGCCGATCCATCCGTTGTCCTCTTTGCCGATATTACCGCCAACCTTTGGCCGCACACTACACCACTCGTCCACGCCGACGTCGCACTTGGCACACAGGATGCCGCCACACTCGATCGGCTCAGCCCAGAACTCGTTGTCTATCTGGGCGGACAGGTCACATCAAAGTACCTCAAGCAACTGCTGCGCAGGCGCCGGCCACAGGCAATCTGGCGCATCCAACCGGAGGGAGCGTCGCCCGACCCCTATCAGGCAACGACAGCGACCATTCCGTTGCTCCCGGCGGACTTTCTGCAGGGAATCTGCGCACGTGTCCAACCGGCCACCCAGTCCGACTACGCGCAAGAGTGGGCGCGGCTGGAGGAACAGGCGAGCCGAGCGCTAGCTGAGCTGTTGCAACGCGAACCGTTCGGCGAATTTCGCGCCGTGCAGCAAGTGCTGAGCGCCCTGCCCGCCGGCAGCCTGCTGCAGATCGGCAACAGCATGCCCATCCGCTACGCCAATTTCGCCGGCATCGCCCACGGCCACCTACCGATGCAGGTCAATGCCAACCGCGGCACCAGCGGCATCGACGGCACCGTCAGCACGGCGGTGGGTGCAGCACTGGCCAGCGGCCAACTAACCACGTTGATTGTCGGCGACCTGGCTTTCTTTTACGACCGCAATGGCCTGTGGCACGGCCATCTACCGCCCAATCTGCGCATCGTGCTACTCAACAACCATGGCGGCGGCATTTTCGATATCATCGAAGGTCCCAACCGCCTCGACGCCGCTACGCGCAGCACCTACTTCCTCACACCGCAACCTCTGACGGCAGCAGGCACCGCACGCGACCACGG
>CAIRNL010000694.1 GCA_903879975.1 uncultured Chloroflexota bacterium
AGGACGGCGGATTTGCGATCGAAGTAGAAGTCAAGTGCACTCATTGAAATTCTCCAGATTCAGTGGATGGATTCTGCTGTCATGCCTGATTGTAGAAGGAAGCGTATACGAATTCAACTCCGTGTAGAATATAATCCATATCCAGTCGATGGAGGAATACGTATGAAGTTCCATATGTTCGCTGTGTGTGCGCCCGGGTTGGCGGCTTGCGCCGCTCAGGAACTGCAGCGGGGAGGTACGCTGCGTGCCGGCAAACGCCAGACCGTATCGGTCGAGGCCGGCGGGGTCCGCTTGCACGGCGACCGCGCTGCGCTCTACCGCGCCAATCTGCATTTGCGCACGCCCAGCCGCATCCTCGTCCGGCTGGGCGATTTTCGTGCCGAAAATTTCGGGCAGTTGCGCTGCCGAGCGGCCAAGCTAGGCTGGGAGCAATACCTTGTGTCGGGGCAAGCCGTGGAACTGCGCGTGACCTGCCACCAATCGCGCCTCTATCACTCCGACGCCGTGGCCGAACGGGTGGCCGCCGCTATCGGCGAGCGGCTGGGCCAGGCGCCGGCACTGTGCGTGGGCGATGAGGAGGGCGACGAACAGCCGCCGCAACTGGTCGTTGTGCGCCTGGTACACGACGTCTGCACGATCAGCGTCGACGCGTCTGGTGCGCTGCTACACCGCCGCGGCTACCGGCTAGCCACGGCCAAGGCACCGCTGCGCGAGACATTGGCGGCCGGGCTGGTCATGGCCGCAGGCTGGCCTGCCGGCGACGCGTTGCCCCCGCCGCTGCTCGACCCGTTCTGCGGCTCCGGCACCATCCCTATCGAAGCTGCGCTGATGGCGCTCCATATTGCGCCGGGGAGGCAGCGCCGTTTTGCCTTCATGGCGTGGCCCGATTTTGACGCTGACCTGTGGCAGCGCCTGCTCAACGAAGCCGACCGACAGTCTGCGGCACGCGTCCATGCGCTCGATGGCCATCTGTCACTTTTCGGATCGGATCGCGATGCCGGGGCGATTATGGCTGCGCAGGCCAACGCGGGGCGGGCAGGTGTGGGCAACGCCATCACGTTCGCCTGTCATGCGCTGTCGGCCGTCCATCCGCCAGCCGGGCCGGGCTTTGTCGTGACCAACCCGCCCTATGGCCGGCGCGTGCAGGGGGGGGCGGACCTGCGCGATCTCTACGCCCAGCTTGGCAACGTGCTGCGCCAGCGCTGCCCTGGCTGGCAGGCAACGATCCTCAGCAGCGATCGCCACCTGCTCATGCAGACCGGGCTGAGCCTGGATGCGAGCGCCGCCTTCGTCAACGGCGGCATCAGCGTGACGGCTGGGCAGGCATGCGTGCCAGGGGCGTTTCCAGACCTATAAATCCCCCATCGTCCAACAAGATCCTATCATCGGCCTCGGTGGCATTTCACTGTGCTAGACTATCGGGGTAGGTGCGCTACGAGCGTGTCACGCTGAGGGTAACATCTTTGGCGCAGGGTGATGCAAGCAGAAAAAGAGCCAGACGATCGGCAATCGTAGGGAGCAGCGTGTGAATATCAAGACCGTGATCTGGGATATGGACGGAACCATCGCCGACTCGGCAGCGTTGCACTTCCACGCATGGCAGGTCACCAT
>CAIRNL010000695.1 GCA_903879975.1 uncultured Chloroflexota bacterium
GTCGGCGCAGTGGAAAAGCCCGGCGCTGCGCCGTTTACGACGACGGTCGCCATCGCCAGCCCCAGCCTTGACCCGATGAGTGTCGTCGGCACAATCACGCCGGCCAACTGGTTTGAGATCGTCAACGTCAGCGGTAGTTCGTTCGCGTCCACGCTGACCGACGGTGCTCCGCTTTATCTGACTGTTGCGATCTCGCCGACCCACCTGATGACAGGAACCTATACGAGTGCGGTCACGCTTGTCGGCACGCGCAGCGATCTGTCCACGGTGGAGGTTGGGGTGCCCGTCTTCGTTACGGTCAGCGACCTGGCGCCGGCTCTTTATCTGCCCAGTATTGCGTCCGCTAGCACGATCCATCCTGCAGAGGAATTGATTCCCTATGAGTGGGAGACGCCGGTTGATCCTGTGACGTACACGCTTGGTGACGACGAATGGGCTGCGGTGACGTTGCCTTTTGTGTTTCCCCTGACGGGACAAGACTCCAGCGCGGCCTCGTACTACACCGATGTCGCAATCTATGCCGACGGCTTTGTTGCGTTCCCTGGGGCGGCCGCTGGAACCGTAGCCGATCCAGGCACGAATCAATGCCTGCCATTCTTCAGCAGTCCGATACAGGCAATCTTTGGGTGGTGGGCCGATCTGGATCCTTCGCTGGGGGATGGGGAGGTCTCCACCTTTCAGCCGGCGTCCGATCGATTTGTCATTCAATATGAGCGTGTGCCGTCGGCTGCTGGCGTCAGTGATCCCTATTCGGTGACATTCCAGATTGTTCTCCATGCCAGCGGCAAGATTGGTCTGAACTACCAGGATGTGCCGCCGCCTGTGGCACAGGGACTGTTGGATCTGACGCCGAAGGTCACGGTAGGTGTGCAGGCGAACCAGAGGCTCTTCCGCAACCAGGTGAGTTGCGTGACGCCGACCGAGGGTCATGGCCTGCCACCGGAGTCAAAGCAGTCGATCCTTTTTGAACCTGAGGATATTTATTGATGAGTTCTGATGTACACCGACAGGCGGCTGCCGGACAGGGCAGTGTGCCGATCGCGATCGTCACTGTGAGCGACACACGTACTCTAGAGACAGACATGAGCGGCAAGCTCATTCGCTCTCTGGCGGAACATGCCGGGCACACGGTTGTCGACTATCGCATTGTCAAGGATGAGACCGAAGAGGTGTTGCAGGTGCTGGATGATTTCACAGCCGGCCGCGCTCGCCTGGTCATCTTCAATGGGGGCACGGGGATCAGCCAGCGTGACCGTACGTATGACGTGATCAGCCGCAAACTTGAGAAGGAATTACCGGGCTTTGGCGAGCTCTTCCGCATGTTGAGCTATCAGGAAGTGGGCGCAGCCGCCATGTTGAGCCGGGCCACAGCGGGTGTTTATCGGGGCGCTGTTATCTTCAGTACGCCTGGCTCGCCGAACGCAGTGCAGGTCGCTATGGAGAAGCTGATCCTGCCGGAAATCCAGCACCTGGCATGGGAATTGATTCGGTAAGACTACTGCACAGTCACAAACCAGAGCGAGCCGGCGAATATCAGCAGCAGCGGGATTGCAGCTACTACAGCCACAGGCACAAACATGCTCAGCAGGGTACGCATGGGATCGAGTCCCGTGACCAGACGGACTGCTTTGTAGTAGAGGATGGCTGCCCAGACAAACGCACTGATGACCGCCAGCGGGCCGACAAATGGGACTGGGCCGAGTCCGGTCAGTAGTAGGGGCACAGCGGCGAAACTGGTGGCAGCGAAATGAATTTGAAGTCGATTATTCGCCCCCAGGAGACGTGCCAGCCCGGTGACGACAGCCCCGTAGATCAGCCAGTTCGAGAGCCAACCCAACGGCCAGTTGAGCCACATTCCTAGCGCAGAGAGCAACGCAGCCAGAAAGCCAGGCAGGCGTGGCTCGATGCCAGCCATCATGCCGGCGGAGTTGGCGATCTGGTTCGCTGCGGGGTTGTCTGTGTAGGCAGCTGCCAGATCTGACAGCGCCGTGGCCGCAGCAGCGAAAGGAACTGCTGCCCCCATGCGGATACCCAACCACAGATTGGCAACCAGCGGGACGACACCGGCGACAAGGCCAAGCACGACGATCATGCCGATGCCCTGTCTCATGGAGACACTCACGCCCCCGCGTTCGAAGGGGTCGAGGGCATCGGCGAGATTGAGTCGCGCCGCATTCCACATCTGATTCACTTGGGGAAGCCAGTATTTGCGCTTGAACCACTCCTCGCGTGGGGCACGCCCTGGCATATTGACGTAGGTGTGCAGACTCATTGGTATCCTCCTGCGGTGTAGCCGACGGAGAAGGCCAGGACAATGAGCAGCAGCACCAAGAGGGCGGCCAGATGGACGATGACGGTTGCCCAGGCTGCGCTCTGCCAGGAAAGCTCGTGGCTGACGTGAATCGCCCGATAGCCGATCAGTAAACCCCAGATGCTCACCATCAACCCGCTGACGCCGGCGAATGGGACGATAGCTGCAACGTGAAAGATCAGGGGGGCAACCATCAGCGCCGACGCGCCCATGGTTGCGCTCAGGCTGCCCCGTCCACCCATCGCACGCGCGACACCAAAGGCGACGATACTGAAGAAGAGCCACCACAGCAACGTCAGGATCGGCACAGTGATCATTGGGAGAAAGTGGCTCCAACTGCCGGCATAGCCGCTGAGCGTAGCAGCAACTGCCCAGATATCGGCGATGATCGCTTCGACCTGTGCCGCTGGCAGCGAGGTGACAGACGCAAATTGGCGCCAACCCTGAAGCAGTGCATTGAGCGCGATCGCTGGGTCTGGGAGCGTGGCTGCGGTCAGAAAGCCGCCGACAGCAAGTGTAATGCCGGCCAGCAGACTGACTGCGGTGACCAGGACAAGGCCTTCCATCCACGGGTTATCATCATCGACCATGGCTTGAAAGGGCTCGTCGTCCAACACGAGTGCCTTTGCGACATATTCCGGGTAGGAGCGTGGCTGTAGCATGGGCTAGGGTCCGGTTCAATAAATGTTCGTTTTGCGACCGCAGCTCTGGCGAGCAATGCAATGCACAACGAGTAACAGATTTTACGCTTGGATTGCCGTCACCTACTTATCGATCATAGCACAGCCTACGGCTGGCGACAATGCCAGTGTGAAGTCTTGAAATCTTGTTGTTGATTGGGGCGCCCTTGATTTGACGCTTAGAGAGGAGTAGTGTAGCATCTTCTTTTGTGCCTTGGGAGGGAAAGACACGGAACTGGGTGAGCGGACAGGAGCCCTCACAGTCGGTGACGATAGGTCTGAAGTTTCTGGAGCGCAAAGCAGTAAGATTGCAGTGACAACGTCAAAGTAATAACATCCAATTGACAACGTCAAAGTACA
>CAIRNL010000696.1 GCA_903879975.1 uncultured Chloroflexota bacterium
GATGAGCGCAGCTTTGCCGGTAAAGGTGCCGGCTGGCCAGGCATTGCAGCCGTTGACGTTGGCAGGATCGACGTTCTGTGCAGGCAGAACCGAGTAGGAGATGACCTGGCCGACGGGCAGCGGCGCGCCGAATGCTGCTGCTGCGAAGCCCAAATCCTCGGGGCCGCCGACAACGTTTAGACGCCCCGAAGCATAGGTACCACCGCTCGTGCTGGCTGCCACCGAGATATAGCCCGGTGACGGATGATCGGTCGTTCCGTTTGCAGGGCCGGAGTTACCTGCCGACATGGAAACAAAGACCCCTGCGTTAGAGGCATTGATAAGCGCCGTGTCCAGCGCATCAAATTCACCACCTTCTGAGCCTGGACCGCCGCCCCAGGAATTGTTGACAACGTCGGCGTCGTCCATGACGATGTCCTCCAACGCAGCCAGCCCTTCGGCGATATAGAAGCCACTGTTGCCGTTGACGCTGTTGTAGAAGACTTTGTAGCTCATGACATGGGCGCGCGGGGCAACACCACTGATCGTGCCGACCTGTGCGCCGGCAAAGGTGGCATTGACGCTGTTGCCAGCCGCAGTAGACGCCGTGTGTACACCATGTGACGTCCCCCCTGGGCCGGGCCATGGTGTGGTCTCAGCCGGGACTGGCGGATCCCATAGGCGGAAGTAGACACGCGACACAATGATCTTACCGTTGTTGTTGGCGGTCAGGCCCAGCCCGTTCGGCCCATAGCCCGGCGGGTAGGTGTAGCCCGTACCGTCAAACATGGGCGCAAGGTGATAGACGCCGCCGTCCATCGAGGCAACCTTGATGCCGGCGCCCGCATTGCTTTGTCCTCCCAGTTGGGACCAGACCGCAGGCGCGTTGATCAACGTCGTGCTGGTGTAGAGCGCAGAGGTGTACAACCGGTCGGGGTAGACCGCCTTGACGCCGGGCAGACGACTCAAACGATCGCGCACAGTTGCGAGGTCCAGATCGCCGGTCTCGATGGCCAGGCCATTGAAAGCGACCTGGTAGGCGGTGGGCTCGGCGTAGCCCAATTCATTGACGAAGGTGCTGACGCGTGCGGCGGGCAGCGCCTGCACCATGCTGTTGACAAACGCCGCCTGCTCTGCCTGCAGCTGTGCGACATAGGCCGTGGCAAAGGCAGAGCGGGTATCGAGGCTGCCGTCAGCCGCCGCAGCACCCACCTCATTTTGATAGGCAACGGTGAGCGGCGGTGACACCAATTCAACGATCAGGCGCGGCGATGGCGGTGGCGCAGCATCACCGATGCCGTCGGTCAATGTGGGGACTTCGACCACGGCACTAGCGGGAGACGCCATTGCCAGGATGGCGGTGACAGCAAGCACCAGCATCACGAAAGACAATGTGTGTTTCATCTGTGTTGCTCCTTGAGAGGGATGATGCAGATATGGTTTGTTTAGATGCCTTCCCCTATGATCAGCTGTGCTTGGGAGGCATGAGAGAAAAACTGCTAGAATGATGTAATGCTGCCCATGTATTATTGCAAACAGAGGCCAAAACAGCAAAAACAGCGATCAGGCCACTTTGGCCGCTCACCCGCGAGCCGTCGGGGAAACACTCCGGCCGCGCGACACGGGGTAGCCGCTTTCTGATCTCCCCCTTTTCTGATACGATGGTGCGTAAACTAGGTTCACCCACCACGAGACGACTGCTATGCCAACCCAGCCTTTCGCCCTGTCGATCGAACGTGCTGTCAATCCTGCGCTGCTGCCCGAAGACGCCGCACTGGATGATCCCGCGCTCTACTTCAACAAGGAGCTGAGTTGGATCGATTTCAACTGGCGCGTCATGGCGCTGGCCATGGACGAGCGCACGCCGCTGCTGGAACGCGTCAAATTTGTCGCGATTACCGCAAGCAATCTCGACGAGTTCGTGCAGAAACGCATCGGCGGCCTGCGCCGGCAGGAGGCGGCCGGCGTACGCCAACTCTCTGATGACGGCCGCACGCCGCAGGAGCAGTTGCGCCTCCTCCACGCAGCAGCAGCACAGATGCACAGCCGGATGACGGCCCTGTGGGAGCGCGACCTGCGCGCACGCGTGGCGCAGGTCGCGCACATCCGCGTCGTCAAGCACTTTGCCGATCTGAGCAGTGAGCAGCAAGCCCTTCTCACAGAGCGCTTTCACGACGAGATCTACCAGGTGCTGACGCCGCTGGCCGTCGATCC
>CAIRNL010000697.1 GCA_903879975.1 uncultured Chloroflexota bacterium
AGCGGGTCTGCCGCTGGTCACGGTTGGGGTGAAGGAGACGTCTCGGTTGATCTCGCGTCTGCGCCACCGCCAGTTTGGCATCCTGGTGACGACGTCGGCCGTTGCGCAGCAGGCGTACGAGGAGAGTCGCCAGGATCGTCATCCGGTGGTGATCCTGTGCGGGCGGGATTTGGCGCTGATCCTGATGGAGAAGGGGCTGAACTCGACGGATCGGGTTCGGGCGTGGCTGGAGGGGGAGTTTCCGCACGCCTAGGAGTCCTGCTTCCCCCGCTTCATCTCGTGCATCGCCACGGCTGACTTGTACGCCTCCTCCAGCGGGATGCCTGTCTCCATGTCCGGCCAGACCTGCTGGAAGCCCGCATACTGGAGGCTCAGCAGCTGCAGGCCGGTGAACGATTCGTCGGGCAGGAAGCGCAGGGTGTACTGGCGTTCTTTCGACGTGTAGTTGATGCCGGTGATGCCGAGAAAGGCGATCTCGGCGGCGACCTGCATGACCTCCTCGTGCGTCATCTGCTCGAAGCGCTCCAGGGCGTCGACCATGTACATGGTGGCAGCCATCTGCGCCATGGGATCCTCGAAGAACTTGGGATTGGTCAGCCTGCCTTCGTCGCCCATAGGGCTGGTGCGGCCGCGGCCGGCGGCGGGGGTCGGGGTGGGAATCTTTTCGGTGTCCTCGACCCACTTGTACTGCCCGGTCAGGCCAAGCTCCTCGGCCCAAGCGTTGACGATGCCGACCTCATCGCCGGGTGTGTAGTCGGCGGCCTGCGCCTGGTAGAGGGCGTAGAGTCGGCGGCCGGTCTCCAGCATGCCGCCCGGCGCGTACTCGGCGGCAAAGGCGGTGGCGCCGCTGAACAGGTCATCCATGAAGAGCGCAGCGGCCGAAATCATGGCGACATTGGCCTCCCAGATGGGTTGCGGCGAGGTCTCGCGCAGCTTGCGGTCGGTGACGGTGTGCAGATACTCGCGCAGTTCGCCGTGCATCCAGACGAACTGGTGGTCGCGCAGCCAGGGGTAGCGGCCGTGCAGGCGGCTGTGGATCACCAGTTCGCTCGGCGCGTTGTAGAGTTGATTGAGCAATCCCTGCACCACCATGCGGCCATAGTCAGCCGCAACATCGGCGCTGGCGCCCATGCGGTTGAGCAGGCGGCGCAGATCGCGCGCCATGCCGCGCACCTTCTGCTCGACCATCTCCGAATTCACGCCAAAGAGCAGGCTGCGCTCGCTCGTGCGGCGCTCGTCACTGAGTCAGATGCTCTCCAGTTGATGCATGAGCAAGTAGGGCGACGGTTTGTCCTTGGTGACGATCACATGGTAGGGGCACTGGTAGCGCCAGGCCAGTTCGACCTTGGCGTCGGTGGCCAGCTGCGCATTCTCGATGATGCGGATGGGGATATCGGTGGCGGCGCTGTAGGCGTCCAGCAGTTCCTGGACCCGGGCCAGGACAGTCTTTTCAGCGGCGTGGGCGCGCGTTTCGCGCAACTGCAGGTACGTGCACCGCGCCTCGCTGTAGACCGGCGCATGGCGCAGGTCGCTCGATGCAGGAGAGGCAAAGAGACCGTCGAGCGTGTCTAGCGCGGCGTCGATATCTCCTCTCTCTATCAAGCAGAGTGCCAGCCCGTAGCGTGGGTTGGGGTAGGTGGGCAGCAGGTCGATGGCGCGCTCGAAGAGGAGCATTGCCTCGGCGTGCTGCTTGCGTTTGTTCTTGAGGCCGGCGTAGCTGTTGAGCACGTAGGGGTTGTCCGG
>CAIRNL010000698.1 GCA_903879975.1 uncultured Chloroflexota bacterium
AGCACGCTGTCGAGTACGCGCAGCCGCTCCGCGGTGCGGTCGCCGCCCGATGCGTCGAACTGCTGCAACGCTGTCTCGACGCGCGCCAGCGCCTCTGCCGGGGTGATCGACGACGCTGCGCCGCCCAGCAGCGGGGCCACGCCCACCGTGTCACCGGAGCGCAACAGAATTGTCTCCGCTGCGGCCAGGGCCTGGCGAGCAGCAGCCATGTCGGGCTGCTCTTCTGTCAGCGCCGTGCGCGCTGTGTGCAGCGCTGCGCGGTACTCCTGCAGCGGCACGGCGGCCGCAGGGTCAGCCTGGGCGCGTGCAGGAGCCGGCAGGCAGAGTAGCATGGCCAGCAACACGGCAGAGCCGCATCTGCCGTACAAAGAGGGACGGCGCAAGTGCAGCACGGTCTATGCTCCGGGCAAGGTCGACGGACGAGCGGCGCGCTCCAGTGCCTGGATGCGGAGGGTCAGGTCGTAATTCTCGTTGCGCACGCGCAGATCGTAGTAGACGAGCACCAGCGTCCAGGTGAGGAAGGGATACCACAGGATAGTGACGAGGTAGCCCAGTCCCACAAACAGGCCGTTGACCGCGCCAAACATCTGCGGCGTGATCAGCACCAGCATGGCGAACTGAATCAGATTCACGGGCAGCGCCAGCACAACCGAGTTCAGGATGACGAGCAGCAGCAACAGCCCGGCCATCCGCCAGAAGCTGCCCCGGGTCAATGCCCAGCTGCGTGTGAGCGCACGGACCGGCCCACAGCGCTCTACGTAGATGAGCACGGGCGCAACGATCCAGCGCCCCGACAGGTAGACAATAGGCAGGATCGCCAGTGCAGCGATGATGAAGAAGAGCACCAAGCCGACGAGCACGGCGCCCACTGCGATGATTTCATCGGCGTCAAAGAACCAGGCCAATCCGGTGATCATGCCACCGAAGAAAAGGGCAATCAGGATGAAGCCGAAGTAAACGCCGATCAGCACGGCTATAGCCAGCAGGAACGTCAGAAGGGTGAGGCTGGTATACGCCCAGAAACGTCCGAGCGCACTCCGGAGGCTGGCGCCGATCGTCCCGTGCAGACCACGGCTGTCGGCATCGGCTTGCACAGTGAGAGCAAGAAAGGCCAGCGCGTTGAGTACGTACCCGAGCAAAACAACGAAGAGAGTGGCCAGCAGCGTCTGGCTGACCTGTCCGAAGGCCGCCGTGTTGATTTCATCAGCAAGCAACGGTTGGTCGAGAGCAGCGGCGAAAAATTGTAGGTAGCTGTTCATGGTGGTGCCCAGTAGCACCGATGAGAGAATCCCCACGGGCACCAATAAGATCGCCCCTGTCAGCACTGCACGCCCGAAGTGCGCCCGGTACAGGCGAAAAGCTGTGTCGAGCAATTTGCCGATTCCCATCGGCGCATGGATGGACAGGGATTGCATGATCAACTCCTCTGTACGGTCGCAGCGGGGCGCTGCCGACTCATCCGACGGGCACGCGCATCTCGCGCAGCCGCGCCGGGTCGATGTGCAGTGCAGCCACGTCTGCCAGGCTCAACTCGCCATCGATGATGCGGGGTGAAGCTGTGCAGAGATCTTCTTTCAGTTTGAGAAAGAAGGAAAGCTCTGAAGGGTGAGCAATTTCCGGGCGAGCGGCAAAGATCGCAGCGCGCGCCGTGCCGATGGCGCTGCCGGCCTGCGAGCCAACCATGATACCCTTGCCCGCCACCGCGGCGCGTTGCATCATCGTCAGCGACTCGGTGTACCCGGTGCGCGGCGTCTTGATGTTGAGAATATCGAAGGTATCGAGTTCGATTTCGCGGTGCAGATCACGTGCTGTGAACGCGCTGTCGTCGGCAATAATCGGCAGGTGCTCGCCCGCGCGCAAAGCCGCACGTGCACGCATCCACTCGACGGGCAGCGGCTCTTCACAGTAGAGCAGGCCAAGGTCACGCAGTGCAGCAAGGCGCCACGCTGCATCTTCTGCCGCCATGGTCTCATTGGCGTCGGCGTACAACTCCACGCGCGCACCGAACATGGCTTGCAGGTCGCAGATACGGGCAATGTCGTCCTCCCAGTCGCGACCTACTTTGACCTTCAGCACGCGCACGCCTTGGTCGACGACGCGCTCGGCCTCAGCCAGTACTTCGTCGCGCTCTCCGATGCCAAGGATGTAGCTGACGCGCACCCGGTCCCGGGTTGCTCCGAGCCGCATCGCCAGCGTCTGTCCGTCACTCTGCGCCAATGCGTCGTGCACTGCCATGTCAATGGCGCCTTTGGCCGTGTGGTTGTTGCGAATCGGCAGCATGCGCGCCCACGCCCACGCTGCGGGCTGCCCGATGAGGCGCGGCGCCAGTTCTTCGCTGATGATGGCTGTAATGGTCGCTGCCGTTTCGCCGTAGATGGTGGGGCGAGGCGGCGCTTCGGCTACGCCCGTGCTGCCGTCGCTCAACCTCACCGTGACGAGCACGTGGCGCGCTTCAGACAGACTGCTCTGGCTGCCCCAGCGCAACTCTCCGTGCATGGGCAGCCGAAAGAGGGTCGTCTCGATGGCAGCGATGGTGGGTGTCGCCATGGCGGTCACGCTGTCCTGCGCAGTGAGGCGATGATGCGTAGCGCAACGTCGTGTGGCGCGTCGGCAACGGTGTCGACGACCAGCGTGCGTTCGGCCGCATACTCTTCCAAGGCACGGCGTGTTGCAACGGGGTCGTAGTTGCGCCGTTCCTCGACCACGATCGCCAGTGCAGCGCGCAGCTCCGCCTCGGTGACATCGCCGGCGTCGACCAGTTCGAGCAGCGCATGTTGTTCCTGCTCGGAAAAGAGGGCGGCTGCATCGGGCAGAGCGAGATCGGCAAAACGTCCTGCCTGTTGCGCAGGTTGGCCGGCGGCGCGGGCTGCAATCACATCAAATGGGTCGTTACGATTCATCAGGCGGATGACACGCACGACATCCGACGCCTCGAGCACCACAAAGTGCGCGTGCGGCAGTGCCGTTGCTGCAAAACTGACCTCGTTGGCGCCGCGTAGCCCGTCGAAGATCAGTAGACCAGGCGTCACTTCGGTGTCGATGAAGAGGCTGGCGAGCGCTTCGCCCATGCCGCCAGCATGGTGGGTACGGTAGTCGCGCGTGTAGGCAAAACGCCGCCTGCGGTCACTGACCGGCTCGATCGGCTCACCAGCCGCCTCCTGCATCTGTGGGATGATGATCAGATCGGTGAGGGCGCGGCGGTCGGGCAACAGGTGATAGCTCAACCCGGCATGGCTGAGCGCCTGCATGGTAGTGCTTTTGCCCACGCCGGTGACGCCGACGAGAACGAGTAGCGGCCGCTGGGCAACTGGCTGCCAGTTTGGCAGTGGCGGTGTGCCGTAGCCGACATCAACGGTCAGGTGGTTGAAAAGAGGCAGCGTCATGGGAGAAGGATTGGCCTGTGGATGGGGTGCTCGCGAATGATGAA
>CAIRNL010000699.1 GCA_903879975.1 uncultured Chloroflexota bacterium
ATCGGGTTCGCATTTCAAGCCAATAACTTGGTGCCTTTCCTCACCGCCCAAGAGAATGTGGAACTGCTCCTCCGACTCAATGGCAAGCTGAATCGCCAGGGGCGCCAACGCACGCGCGATCTGCTGACGCGGTTGGGGCTGGGCGAACGGTTGCGCAACCGCCCCGGCCAACTTTCGGGTGGCCAGCAGCAGCGCGTGGCCATCGCCCGCGCGTTGATCCATGAGCCCGAGGTCGTGCTGGCCGATGAACCGACCGCAAGTCTCGACACCGAGCGCGCCCACCAGGTCGTGCAGACTTTTGCCGAACTGATCCATGAGCAGAATCGCGCCGGAATCATGGTGACGCACGACCTGCGCATGTGCAAATATACCGACCGTGTCATCCAGATGGTCGACGGCCGTATCAGTCGCATGATCACCGATCGCAGCGAGATCCTGGGCCTGGCTGGCGCCGCCGATGCGATGGATGGCCACGCAGCGCCCAGCAATGGCAAGCCTGTGCTGGCCGGCGACCCACTTGTGACAGTTCACGGGCTCTAGGGATGGCCACCGTTCCCACCGATACCCGAAAATTCTGGCCCCCACCACCCGCCAGGGTAGCAATCCACACGCCACGAGCCATGCCTGACTCCTGACTCGTGACCCGTGACTCCTGACGGCCAGCGACATGCGCAGCCATTCTAGCGACCAGTAAATCCCATTACTGTAGAGATCGCTCAAGCCCAACGGTTTTCTTGTCCTGAGCGCGATCCCGCCATACAGTGCCGTTGCTGATACAATAGGTACCATCCGGCCGACTCTAGCTGGGAGTGAACCGGCGCGCAAGGGGTAACGGAAGAAACGATGAGACGTCGGTATATTCCACTGGCGGCACTGTTGTCTGCGCTCAGCATTGCCTATGCTGCCTACATGCTGGGCTACTGGCCTGCTGAATTCGTGCAGGTACTGGCATCGCCACGCCTGAACGCCACTGACAGCCGCAGCGATGCCTTGGTGATCTCCTCGCCTGCGAGCCGCATTCGGGCGGAAGCGCGCGTCGTGCCGGTACGTTGGGCACAACTCAGCATGCCGCTCGATGGGACTGTGCAGCAACTGCTTGTGCGCGAGGGGGAGGCGGTCGAGGCTGGGCAATTGCTCGTGAAGCTGAAGGATACGCGACAACGTGTGCTCGTGTCGCAGGCAGAGGCAGAACTCGATCGCGCCCGGGCTGCGCTGAAGCTGGCCCAGGCGGTGCCCCAGCCTGAACTGATTGCCGAACTGACGGCCGCGCTGGCAGCTGCCCAGGCAAACTATACCAAGCTCGCAGATGGGTTGCTGCCGGGTGCGATTGCGGAGACAGAGGAAGCGCTGGCACAGGCGCAGGCCGACTATGCCTTCGTGACCCAGCCTGCCACCCCGCAGCAACTGAACGAGGCGACGACAGAACTGAATCTGGCTCGGGCGAAGCTGGTTGAGGCAGAGGCTGAATATGCGGCGGTGAGTGGCCGCACCGACGCTGCCTCTTTGCCTGAAGCATTTGCTCTGCAGAAAGCTACAGCCGAATTCAATGCTGCCCAGGCGCAGGTCGATCGGTTGCAAGGCGGCGTCACGCCGGCCCAACGTGCCAGTGCCGCGGCTGTCGTGCGCCAGGCACAGGCGCGCCTCGACGCGCTCAAGAACGCGCTGCCCGGCGAACTGGCCGAGGCTGCCGCAGTCGTGCAGCAGGCACAGGCCCAACTCGATCTGGCACGCGCCGGCGTGCGCAGCGAAGAGGTGGACGTCGCGCAGGCAGAGGTCAACGTTGCTCTGGCTGGATTACAGGAGGCCATGGTGGCGCTGGCTGAAACTGAATTA
>CAIRNL010000700.1 GCA_903879975.1 uncultured Chloroflexota bacterium
GCGCCAGTCACCCGCCAGTTTGACCAAACCGTAGTACTCACCGCTGCGCCCGGCGTGGACGCGTACCGGATAGAGCCGATCGTGGTAGTCGAATGTCTCTGTGTCATCGGTATTTACTACGGCCACCGACAGCAGGTATTCGCCCTCAATGAGCGGCACAGACGACATATGGTATTCGAGCGTGCCTTCGCCCTCCACAAACGGGATGCGAAACTGGCCAGTGCGCGTATTGGGACCGCTCACATGTACGCCACCTTGGGTGTGCAGACCGATACCAAACACCGGCTGATCGACCCGTTGCGGCGCATGGTAGTGGAGGCGAACGGTCAACGGAGCGCCCGTGTGCAAGGACAGCGCCAGATTGCCGCTCTTATCGCAGGTCTCGACGCGCGTGATACGGATTTTGCCGCTGCCCCAACGTCGGCGTTCCAACTTCTCGGCGTCCGTAATCTCGCCGGCACCCTGCTTGCGCGCAGCATCTTCGTCAACCGACACTTGGCTGAGGTAGTCCAGCGTGACATCCAGTGGAAGGCCTTCGCTCTGCACCTTGCCATGCCGGATCCAGATCGCGCGGCTACAAATTGACTGGATCGATGCCAGGTCGTGCGAGACCAGGATCATGGTGACACCGGCAGCCTGTAACTGGCGAATGCTCGTGAGGCACTTGTGCTGAAAAGTCGTATCGCCGACAGCCAGCACTTCATCGACGAGCAGGAGATCCGGGTCGGTATGGATGGCAACGGCAAAGCCGAGGCGCACATACATGCCCGACGAGTAGTGGCGAACAGGCGTGTCAATAAAGTCGCCGAGTTCGGCATACTCGACGATACGGTCGATGCGGTCGTTCATCTGGGCACGGCTCAAGCCGTAGATAGAGCCATTGAGATAGACATTCTCACGGCCCGTCAGGTCGGGGTGAAAACCAGCTCCCAGCTCGAGCAGGGAGCAGACACGCCCGCGCACGACCATCTTGCCGGCGGTAGGCGGCAAGATTCCGCTGACCAACTTGAGCAGCGTGCTCTTGCCCGATCCGTTCGGGCCGATGACCCCCAGGCATTCGCCGCGCGCCAGCATGAGCGAAACGCTATCCAGCGGCCAGAACTCCTCCTGCTCCACATTGTGCCGGCTCAACAAGCGCAAAAAGCGCTCTTGAAAGGAGCGGCTGCGTTCGCGCCGCTTGATGAAGCGACGCGAGACATTATGCAGTTCGAGCACAGGCTCGCCCGGCCGGATGGTGTCGTAGCGTGAAACTTGCATCAGTGCAGACGGATTTGGCACCGGGTCAACGACCAAGACGTGTTGCAATGCGGCGGCGCAGCGCGAATATTTTGGAATTTGTAAGCAGCAACGTCAGCCATAAATTAGAGCGATCCTGATCGAAATAGATTGGATGCATACCAGCCCGCTGTGCAACACGGCGCAGCGTATTTCCGGTAAAATAGAAATTGTGCACAGCACAGAGAATTCCACTTGCAGCACCGCGCGCCCTATATTGCTCGACCGCATCAAAATCCGGCACCTGAATTGCTAGCAACCCCGGATTGGCCAGGCAGCCGGCAACAGTACGCAGAAATTCAACCGGCGCGTGGACGTGCTCGAGCACGTGCCAGAGTGTGATCAGGTCGAACTGTTCTCCAGCTGGAAGCACATCAAGAGTCGGATAGACTGTCAAGCCGTACGCTTGCCTGGCGCGCTGCGCCGCAACCGAAGAAAGTTCGACTCCTGTCACCTGCCAGCCCTGACGACGAGCCGCCTCCAATAGCAGTCCTCGATTACAACCGACATCGAGCATTCTTCTCTGCGCAGACGGCACAGATGGCGTCAACCACTGCATGAGGCCGGCAAACGACACATCGATCATCTGCTCGGCCGCTGCCGAGTCGTAGTCATAGACAGTACTGTCGTCTTCGATCCGGGCAGTGGACTCAGGCGCCAGGCGCGGGTTGAGATACACAATTCCACACTGTCGGCAATTCACCAGGGACAATTCGCCCAGGAAGCCATCCGCAGCGTGCAGCACCGGGCCAGCCGCAGTCGACGTACAGACCGGGCATCTCGGCAGCGATTCGGCAATGATGCCGGTTGTGGGTATCGGGATCCTCACAATTCTTCTCCAAAGCGATCGCTGTAGCGGCGAAAGAACCACGCGCCAAAGAGAAACACCGCGATAGCAGTCACAGCGGTGCGCAGGAAGAAATCAAGGTCGGTACGGTAGCCCCAGTAGAGCAAGTCTCGATAAATATTGACGAGCGACGCCATCGGATTCAGGATATAGAGCAGTCGCTGCGGGTTGAGCGTAACGCCCAGGAGCGTGATCGACGCCGGCAGCAGGGATGTCGAGTAGAAGACAGGTGTCAGAAAGAACCACGCCAGCATCACCACATCGACGATCATTGCCGTGTCCCGGTAGAAGACATTGAGCGTACTGAGTACCAGGGCGACGCCAATGGTGAAAAGGGTCTGAGTCAGTAAAACCAGCGGCAGCAGCCACAGCCACGGGCTGAAGTTGCTTTGAAAAATCAGGAGAGCCGCAAACAGGATGACGAAAGCGAGCAGAAAGTTGATCAGTTGGCTCAGCACCGTCGCAATTGGAAGAACGGCGCGTGGGAAATAGACCTTTTTCACCAGCCCAGCGTTGCCCAACACGCTGTAAAGGCTGCCCTGCACGCTCGTCGAATAGTAGTTCCATGGGAGCAAACCACAGAGTAAAAAGAGCGGGTATCGCTCAATCTGGACGTTGGGCACGAGTAGGCCAAAGATGAGCGTAAAGACCAGCATCATCCCCAGGGGATTGAGAAGACTCCAAAAGAAGCCCAGTACGCTGTTCTTATAGCGGGCCTTGAGATCAGAGACGATCAGGTTGCGCAACAGTTCGCGGTACTGATAGATCTCGCGAATCTGACCGAGAAAGCCACCTTGTGACGAGTGCCGCATCGGCGCCGAGGTTGTCAAACTCATTCACCCCACTGGCAAAAGAAAAACGATGCAGGACGTAGCCAGACCGTCCCGCATCGTTCAGCATACCAGAACTCGAACCTTGCACCAAACTGATTGTGGCAAGGCGCCATTTTGTTTCCGTAGGCTGCCGTTCAGAGGCATCCACTCGCTCAGGGAATTCCTCTACCAACACGCGGAAAGAATTGTTGTTGACTCACAATGACGACCGTCGCTTGTCTGCTTTGCGAGGGCACACCCCCGCCGCTCATTTCAGCTCGCACCTCTTTGGCATTATCGGTTGCCTGCACACCACTCCATGTGACAGTTGCCACGGCCGTATCGCCACAACCCGACACGGCGACGCTCTGGTCGGCACCAATTTGGACACCATCAGGGTCAAAAAAGCGCACAGTGACCGCCGTCGGCGTTACCAGGTTGCCGGCATTCGCCACGGTCGCCCGCAGCGTAACAGTCGCTGGCGTGATAGTCGACAGGATACTACCGGGGATGATCTCAAATTCAGTGAGGCTGATGGCTGTTGTGGCCAAAATCGGCGCAGTGTATCCCTGGTAGTTGGCGCCCATCGCCGAGAGTACAAAAGGGGGCTGTGTCGGGACATTCGACAAGCTTGTGTAAAGGCTACCGTTGAATCCGGGGTCGGCTGTACTGTACCATGAGAGGCGCTGGACGAGACGATAGTCGTCTGCCGGATAGCCCAGCCTGATATCGGTCGTGTTCAACAGATAGTCGAACGTGTCAGTCATGAATTTGTTGACGATGCTCGTTGTGAACCCAAAGCGCTCCGGCAGAAGTACGCCGTACTCGGACAGGTAGAGCGGGTGGTTGGTATAGCCGCGATCGTGCATCCACTGGCGAAACCGCACGATCTGCTGGGCAAACAGATTGATGTCCGCCGTCAGCGGCAATTCGCTGTATTGTTTGGTCTGCGGGTTATAGAACGGCTCATAGATGCGAATGATGAGACCATCTACTGCCGGCACTCCCGGTGGTATGTCGGCGCCCCAACAGACGAGGCCACCGTTATAGGCTGGCTGCGTGGCGGTGATGGCATAGTCAGCCGGCTTGTTGGCAGCGTCGCCGTAATGTGCACAACTGCGTTCATTCAGAATGAAGTTATGAATCGCCCAGCCATCGACCGGCATTGGCTCGCCGTAGCGATCCGCGTACGTGTTGAGCACCATATCGAGATACTGGAGGCGCACGGGCGTTGGCTGGACGATGGCGCCGGCAAAAATACGTGCTGCTGGGTCCTTGCTCTTGATCAGGTAGTACATATCATGGTATGCCTCGGCATAGACCTGCGGCACCAGTTCGTCCTGATAATAGAGGCGATCCGGCTCATTGCCGATGATCCAGTCGGCACCCGGGTTGCCGGCGATCGCAGCGTCCAAGGCAGCGCCCGACGGAAAGTAGCTGTAGAACGGCCGCCCATTGCTTTCGGCCGGCGCCAGTCGAATGATCGGCACGTAGTCTGCCCCGTTCGGATGTGTGGGCGACGCGTTGGCGCGATAATCGATGTACCAGCCAATACGCAAGGAGGCGATGTCAAACTCGGTCACAGGCTGGTTGGCCACATTGACGCCGAAGCGGCAGAGCGCCGGAGCGAGCATGTCATCTGCATCTAGCTCATCCTGAGCGTGGGCACGGACAGCGCTCGCCATCATCAGCACGGCAACCACGGCCAGGGCTGACAGGCTACCTCGCAGCAGGTGCTGCCAGAACAAAGTCCAGCGAACGTGATGGGATGTAGAAACCAGGATTTTCGGGCACCGCCGCTGCCGAGAGGGTAAACTTGCAAACTCCTGGGTTCTATCGACCTTTCCTTCAGCGCTCCGGTTGCCCAACCAAAATTGCATTGACTGGTTACGAACCACGGTTACTTCCTCGCTACGATATACATGGGGTTGCCGTTGATTGTCACTGAGAAGCGACCGTCTGTTCTGCCGTCGTCGCCGTCCTGCACGCTGCCTTTCACCTGCCAGAATGCATCGTACATAGTTGCACTGCTTCCATCGAGCCGGATGGTATTCGTCGTGGTGGTATCGACATAGGGTCGCTCTTTGCTGCCCCAGACATTGGTCGGGTCCGTCGGGTTCGTCCAGGCAACATAGATGGTCCGTTGATTGGCGTTGTCATATAACTCATAAACGACATTGTTCCGCCATCCGCCTTCCGTGACCCGCTTGACGAAGCGCACGTCGGCAAGTTCCCGCGCCATTCCCTGAAAAGCAAAGAAGGCTGGTTTGCGCCCAGGCGCCGTCTGCCCGTCGGTATAGGTCAGCAGGCCGCTATCCAGCAGATAATGGCCGCCGATATCGCTCAGCGGCCACCAAGTCGCCATCGGGACGCTCGCTGCGATGGACTGGACGTACAACTGCACAACCATGCGCACCTGCAGCACATCGCTGCCGTACGCCCCGGTATAATTGTTATTGTGCCAGCCCATTTCGGTAATGATGATTGGCTTGTCGACGCCGTATTGCGCCATCAGTGCACGAATCGCATCCGTCTTTTTGACCAGAGCAGGGCCATCCAACGAGTAATTCTCAGTCCAGTTGCCTCCGAAGAGCGGATAGAAGTGATAGTTCATGATATCGAAGTAGGCGCCGGCGCCATTCGCCAGTGCATCTCCAAGAAACCTACGCACAAAGGGGCCATTGTTCGCAGGAAGATCGGAAGAGCACACGTCTGAACTCCAGTCACATTCAGAAATCTCGTATGCCGTCTTCTGCTTGAAAA
>CAIRNL010000701.1 GCA_903879975.1 uncultured Chloroflexota bacterium
CGTCAATCGGGCGCGTTTTTCCGTGAGGGAATTGACTGGCCAATTTTACTGCAGGAACTCCCTGTTGCCCCTGATGGCTCCATCAAAGCGCAATCTCCAGCCAACGTCCCCCTGTTCGAGCAGATTCGTTCGCCACAACCAAGCTACGAAGTGCCTCTGACACACACCTTCTATCGTCACCTGTCACAAGGCGCTGCCCATGTCGCCGGGCTCAACTTCGGCCGTCCAGGCGAGGTACAACGCTGCATTGGTTGCCATGCCGGCCATTCGATGCTTCCAGTGCCGGCAAATCCAGATGATGCCCAATGGAGCAACCTTGCGCCAGGAGCCACCGTTACGGTTTCCAGCGGGAGTGCCAACGCGGTCAGCCTGATCGACCGGCGTGTCAACTTACCGACAAGACACTGGACAAGTTCACCTGGACAGGATCCTGTCGCACAGTGGGTACTGCTGACCTTCCCCGTTCCGGTGACCATTCGAACTATTACGCTCTATCATCTCCCAGATGTAGACGGCAACAACCTGGAGATACAGGCCACAACCGTGCGGCTATTCTCTGATGCGGCAGCTACGCAGCAAGTAGCCGCAGAGACTTCCGGCACACTATCCGTGACAGGAACTGAGGTGGCATTTTCTGAAGTCCATGCCAGAAGTGTCAGGATAGAGTTCAATTCTGTCGCTGGAACCGATATGTACGGAAACCAGGTTGCAGGTTTGGCAGAAATCGAGGTGATTGCACGGGGGGAGACGAACCCCTCCAATCAGTCATTGCCGAGAGGGGCTGTCTGTTGCTGGGAGCCGGTTCTCTCAGCCAACCTATCTGCGGCGCCTGATCCACAGAAAACCGCCGACAATCAATCCGATTAGCAATCCTGTTGGCACAACACCGACCATCAAGGCCTCCGCGACATTGGAGGATTGGGGGGGAGGAGGAAGTGCACGTGCAGGTATCAAGATCGGCTGCAGACTTGTGGTAGGCAACGGCACAACTTCCGTCGCGCTCACACTCAAAGAGGGTGCAAGGGCACGGGTGACGCCAAGGGGCGGATGTTCGGGCAGTGTAACGGATGGCAACGGTGCAATATCGAGAACTTGATAGGAATACCAGGCGCCATTGTCCTCAAAGCCTGGATCCTGGGTCCAAGTAACCAGCAAAATGTTCCCACGACTCGAAATCGCACGGATATCATACGGCTGATACCCCTCCTCCTCGCCTTTTTTGCTCCCCGCAAGATTCGCTGCCACTTGTGGAACAACCGGGTCAAACATTCCCCAAGAGCCACCGAGTGACATCGCATGCCAAAGATTGTTTCCACGCGCGCGGTCGACTAGAAGCAGGTGAAGTTTGCCACCGGCATCTTCGACAAATCCATCAGAAAAGCCGTAGCTACCCCTCGAGTCAAATGGCACAAATGGTCCCTCCCATTGCCCTCCATCGGGTAGAAACTGCATCCGCTTTTCACACGGATCACACACGGTGTACAGGACGATGACGCTGTTTTCATGCTTCACAATCGAGGGGAATTCAACCCGGTTGCTGAGCTGGCCGTCCATCCGCTCTTCAAAATCAGGCGCTTTTGCCAGCAGATGAGGCTCGCTCCAGGCTTGATCGTCGGGAGCCAATCTCGCATAGAAGATCGCACGTCCTGTACCGGACAAGCTGTTCTCAGTCCAAACTGCATGCACAATGCCATCCACGTCTGTGAACAAGCGAATGCCATAGGCAAACCGATCTTCTGCGCTGATCGGCAAAACTGGGGTGGGCGTCGACCATGTTTCACCCCTGTCCAACGAAGTGGCCTGTACAATCGAGGAACCATCCTGGCTGTACATGATTCCCAAAAAACGCTTGCCGTCACCGGCCAAGGCGCCCCCTACGTACCCCAGTGCATCGTCGATCTCGACAGGTGGAAGCCAGGCTTTGGCATAACCTGCCTGTATCAAAGGAGCATTGGAATAGAAGACCTTTGATGTCTCTCCTTGGCCGCTGATGAATGCAAGATGGGCCATGCCTTGCTCGTCTGCCACAACACCGAGAATGGAGAGATGGTCACCAAAGGGGGGCAAGATGACGTCGATCAGATTTGACCACCCCTCGCCAAGTGTCCAACGCGCATAGAATATCGCAGTCTCGCTTGCTTTGTCGTCATCGCGGTAGCCTTGAGCCAGAAAAGCATGGATGGTACCGCTGCTGTCTTCGACGAGCCAGGGCGTTGGTGCCAGATCGTGGCTGCCGGGAATACGTGCCCGTGGCGCCCACCCTGGCTGCTGGGCAAAGGCATGCTCACTCTGCACAACGCTCTTGATCAGCAGAATCCCCATGAATAAAATACAGAAAGAAACAGCAAAGCGCATCTTCACCATTTTGCTTCATCGATCGCTGGATTCAATTTGCAGGCCGGTGCGCAAGATCTTTTCGATGCGACCCGCTACAACGTCTGCGCCAAGAGAACTGTACCACCATTGACGTGTCTCCAGCTGCTGTTGGCCGTTGTCTACCGTCTTCCATAACGCAGTTGCCCGGACCAGATCGCCTTCAATCGCATAGACTTCCCCCAGCAGTTGGCGCGCAACGCGGTTGCCTGGGTCTACGGCAAGTGCAGTGAGCAGATGGCTCTTTGCGCCCGCTACATCACCTTGGGCGAGAGCAATCTGCCCCAGCCGCCGTTGCGCCGTCGGTTGATCGGGATCGAGATTCACCGCCCGTTGAAAATGGGCAACTGCAGGCAGCAAAATCTCTGGATTCAGGCGGCGCACCTCATCTTGCAGTACCCATTCCGGCCAGTGATAGATGCGGAGTTCTGCCCGACTTTGTAAAACGGCACCGAGGTTTGCCTCCCAGCGTGCCGGGGCGCCAGGCAACAAAAGCACCAGGATCACCGGTAGCAACAGGCCAGTCGTGGCTCCAACGGCGATCGGCAGGTTGGTTGTTTTGGCTTCGTAGGGCGGGTGCAGCTGGTTCATCATACTCACGGCCACCGACATCAGGACAGTTGCTGGCAAGAATCCGCATATAGCCAAGTTGCTCGTGTAGAGCTCCGCGTCAAACATGCCGTGAACCAGAAGGGCGATGACGGCAGCAACTGCAGCGGCCAATGCTGCGCGCCCACGCGCTTCTGTGTGCTTCCATATTGCAGCAGCGTACAGGATCGAAGTCCCCATAAGCCCGAGGAATGCCAGCAAGCCCGGAATACCTTGTTCCAGAGCGATCTGCAAATATAGATTGTGGGCGTGATATAAGGTTGGCACGTGGAGAAGAAAAGAGTATGTCGAGTAAATCATTGCCGTCGAACCAAGCCCGCTTCCTACGAAGTAGTAGTCCTGGATCAGCGGGATCGTATCGCGCCAGAGCGCCAGGCGACTCCATGCCGACCCAGCGGAAG
>CAIRNL010000702.1 GCA_903879975.1 uncultured Chloroflexota bacterium
CCAGCCGTGTGCTGGCGGTGACGCGGGCATGTTCAGACTGCGCAAGCCCGCAGACCCAGAGAACTTCACCGCTGGCCTGGTCGTAGACAATTGGCCAACCCTCACGCAGCGGCGGTGCAATCTTGCAGTCGGTGAAGAGATTTCCCATCGGCTTATGGCGACCGCCCATGCCTAGTGGCGCTATCTTCATGCTGCGGCGGGCCACACCCAACACGGGCGTTCCAACATGTGCCTGGTCAAAGTATGCTGTCCAGCGATCTGCGTTACGTCGCCACTGCAAGGATACCCCAGGCTGCGCCCGCATGTTGCAGGTGAGCACCCACTCTGCGGCGCACACGGTGCCGTTGCTGTTCAGCACGATATCGCCGGTCGCAGTGCGCCATGACGTCGGCAGCCATGGGCCAGGTGGTGGCACCGGCAAAGCGTCCTGTCGGTGCAGCGCCAGGCACAGGGTATGCGTCGTGAGGTCCGTGACGATGCTCCAGGCAAGCCCGTGTGGCAGCGGATGAGCGCCAGTGTGTCCGCCCGATCTCCCTACAGCGGCAGCGAGCGCGTCGAGCTGTGCATAGTCCATATTGCGCAGTTGGCGCTCTAGTCCAGCCAGTGCAACACGCAGGACACCGCGCCGCGCGGTGTGAGCCAAGGACTGTAAGCCAGCGAGTTGCAACACAATGCGCGTTGCGTCGGATAGGATGGTCAGGCGCTGGCAGGTTTCTTCATCTGCGGCCTGCAGGCGGTCATTCTCCTCAGCCAGAAGTGTTGCCGTACGCGACAGCAAGGCGCTGATATCTGGGGTGAGGCGCGCAAGCTCCGGCAGTACCGTGCCGCGCAACAGGTTGCGAGCGCGGCTGCTGTCGGCGTTGCTCTCGTCCTCGCACCAGGCCAGTCCATGGCGCCGCGCATAGTCGAGAATGGCCGCGCGTGGGACGGCCAGCAGTGGCCGCACGAGGCGCACTGACCGGTTGTCGGCGGCATCTCGCAGCATCGTCACAGGGCGCATTCCTGCTAACCCTCTCAGCCCGCTGCCTTGCACCAGACGTAACAACACCGTTTCGGCTTGATCGTCGGCATGGTGAGCGACGGCAATGATGGGAACTAGCGACGACGGCGTGACGTTGTTGGCAATTGCACAGAGGAAGCGGTATCGTGCAGCGCGAGCCGCAGCCTCAAGGCCAGATGAGTCGGCACACAGCACGGCGCCGTCGAGCCGGGTCATGTGGAAAGGCAGCCCTAGCACGCCGGCCACCGTGCGTACGAAGCTTGCATCGCCGGCTGACGCCGCCCGCAGGTCGTGGTCGACATGTGCAATGTGTAAGGCGAACTGCCAAGCTAGGGGACACTGCGCCAGCAAGTGGAGCAGGACAATGCTGTCCATGCCGCCGCTGACAGCCACAACGACCGGCTGTGACCGTCGCTCCTGGCCGGCCGTGGGCAGCGGAAAGAGATCGTAACTCGACTGCGCAGCCCTGATCATCGCCTGTAGTGGCTCTTCGGTTTGCGGCTGCTTGGCTCCCAATGAGGCGTTCGTCTGCATGTCACTTATTATAATCGCTTGACGTAATTTGTGTTCAATGTTATTTGATGTGGGCTGTCAGGGCTTTTTTGGTGGATCATCGCCTGTGGTATACTCAAGTGTAATTTTTCTGTAGATTAGAGTGCAGGTGCCCTCTATCCGGATGTATGGAACCCAATTTATACGTTGGAAATGCCAGGGCAGTGATGAGTCACGAAGACGTGCCGGCGTGTTAAGACGCCCGGCCGATTGAGGAGCTGGATTTCGTGTGAATAACCCAGTTGACTGGCTGTTGGGGCTTTTCTCACTCGATATCGGGATTGATTTGGGAACGGCCAACACGCTTGTCCATGTCAAAAACAGGGGCATTGTGATCAACGAGCCGTCTGTAGTTGCCATCGATATCTCATCGCGCAGACGCAACAAGGTAAAGGCGATCGGCAGTGAAGCGAAAGAGATGGTTGGTCGCACGCCGTCCCACATCGTTGCCATTCGCCCGTTACAGGACGGCGTGATCTCAGACTTTGACGTCACGGAGCAGATGATCCACCATTTCATCGGCAAGGTGCATGGCAGCCGGATCGGAGCTGCACGTCCCCGAGTTGTGATTGGAATTCCGTCTGGTGTGACAGAGGTCGAGAAGCGTGCTGTGCGCGATGCAGCGATCAGCGCCGGGGCACGCGAAGCCGGTCTGGTTGAGGAGCCTATGGCCGCTGCCATTGGTGCCGGTCTGCCAGTCACAGAATCGATCGGTTCCATGATCGTCGATATCGGTGGCGGTACGACGGAGGTGGCGGTCATTTCGTTGGGCGGTATCGTCGTCTCGCGCTCGATCCGTGTGGCAGGCGACGAGATGAATGAGGATATCGTCAACTATGCCCGCCAGAAATATAACCTGCTGATCGGCGAACGTATGGCCGAACGCGCCAAGATCGAGATCGGATCGGCCTATCCACTCGAACGTGAACGTACTATGATTTTACGCGGCCGAAACTTGATAACGGGTCTGCCCGAGGCGGTCGAGGTGAGCTCGGTGGAGATCCGTGAGGCGCTCTCCAGTTCGGTGCAGGTAATTGTGGACGCAGTAAAGGCCACGCTGGATGAGACGCCGCCTGAGTTGGTGGCCGACCTCATGGAGTACGGTATTGTGCTGGCTGGCGGCGGTGCACTGCTGCAGGGATTGGCACAGCGTCTGCAGGATGAGACGCGCATGCATGTCTACGTGGCCGACAACCCGCTGACGGCTGTTGTGATGGGGACTGGAATGATTCTGGAAAAGCCAGAATTCTATCGCGAAACGCTGACCAGTATGCAACGTAAGGCGATCATCCGGTAGTTGTTGGCATAGCAGGTTACTGGCTGTTATGCTACAATGTGTCACAATTGTCTGTTGTAGTCCTATGTTGTAGTCCTATGTTGTCGCTCAGTTGGTTCTGCTTCACATTGTAGCTTTCCATGCGCAACATTGAACGAAGGCCCCGAACTTTCAGCGATATCGGCATCCGCATTGTGTTGCTGGTGTTGGCTGCGCTTCTCTTGATGGCGCTCCAGCTCTCGGGCAATCTGCGCCCAATCCAAAGCCTGATTACCCAGTTGACGGCGCCTGCGCAGTTGAGCGCTACGAGCGTAACCTCCGGTGTGAGCGATTTTTTCAGTTCGCTGCTGCGCATCCGCACTCTGGAGCAAGACTTGGCAGCGTTGGAGACGCGCAATGCCCAGCTTGAAGGTGAAAACGAAGCGCTGCGCGAGGTCGAGAAAGAAAACGAAAAGCTACGTAGCTTGCTCAACTTTGCCCAAACGCGCCCGCGCCTGGA
>CAIRNL010000703.1 GCA_903879975.1 uncultured Chloroflexota bacterium
CCGCTGAGTCGCTCCAATCGCTCAGGTCGACGCGGGCGCCGACAGACTCCAGTTGCTCTCTGAGATGGACACAGCGGTATTGCGTCACGGTGGCATGCGAGCATCCTGCTGCGATCAAAACGCGCAAATCGCTCATGGTCGACTCCTGCGCAGGCGGTCAACGATCTCGCGCAGCAGTTCGGCCTGGGCTGCGCGCTCAGCCGAGACGCTAGCAGCACTGGTGACGATACGCTGGTCTTCCCACTGTGCCAAGGCGCGACGCAGTTCGTCGGCCTGACGGTTAGCCTGGGCGGTGGCAGCGACCTGATCCTGCCAGCGACGCACAAGTTGCCCTGCGACCAGGGTTGCAACCTCGTCAGCAGGCGCCGGGACCCGGCCAAAGCGCGCCACAATCGCGTCCAGGGTCGTGCGCAGGGATGCAGCAGCGACTTCAGGCAGATAGGCGGCGTAGGCGGCACGGCGGGCAGCATCCCCAATCTGTGGGCGCAGCGCTGAATCTTCGATCAGCGCGCCAAGCAGGCTACGCCACTCACTGGCCGTAGCAGCCAGAAAACCGGTTTCGCCGTGACGGATGGCGTGGGCAAAGGCATCCGTCGCGCTAGCTACCGTCGGAACGCCCACCAACGCGGCCTCGACATATTTGATCTCACTCTTGGCCTGGCAGAAGGGATTATCTAGTTCCAACGGCGCCAGGTTGATGTCGGCCTGGGCGATAAGCTCAGGCAGATCCTGCCAAGCAACAAAGGGCGAGCGACGGATGCGGCTGGAAAAAGGCTGCAGCGACGGGCCGACGTCGAGATGACCGCTGAGATGCAGTATGACCTGTGGGTAGCGGGTCATGAGATCGGCCAACACCGGCACAATCGTGGCAAAGTCACGGTTGTGCGAGCCGGTGCCACTGAAGTAAGCCAGCGCCACCTGGTCGCTGCGCTCACGCAGGCGGGCATGCGCGTGTTCGGCGCATTGCACCATTTCATGGCTGGCAGCATTGCGCTGGACAAAAGCCGATTTGCCGTGCGCCTCTGCCGCAGCAGCGAGATAGCCGGTGGTTGTGAGCACACAGTCGCACTCAGCAAAGGTACGCGCCACCTGGGTCATGTCATTGCGGAAGCGCCGCGCCTCCTGCGGCGAAAGGGTATCGAGGAAAGCAATGCGCTCCTGCAATTCGGGCGCAAAGACGAGGTCATCGGTTTCGAAGATGATCGGCTTGCCGCGTACGCGCAGGACTGCCACGAGATCAGCGATGGCCGGCTGCCACGCCACGCGATGCAAGATTGCGGCATCGTGGGTGGTGGCATCTAGGTAGAGCGCAGAGTCTTCCGGCTCGCGCAGTGTGCTGCCAATACCGGAGAGAGCGAGTTGTTCCTGATGATGCAAGCAGCGATAGCGGCGCGTATCGCCGCTGATACCACTAACAAAGAGTACGTTCACAGCATGGCTCGCTTCTTACATCACTGGCCATTGGCTGACGCCAACGCCGGGTCCAGGGGCAATTCCGGCACCCGGCTAGGGGCCAGGCGCCAGTCACCCGCCAGTTTGACCAAACCGTAGTACTCACCGCTGCGCCCGGCGTGGACGCGTACCGGATAGAGCCGATCGTGGTAGTCGAATGTCTCTGTGTCATCGGTATTGACTACGGCCACTGACAGCAGGTATTCGCCCTCAATGAGCGGCACAGACGACATATGGTATTCGAGCGTGCCTTCGCCCTCCACAAACGGGATGCGGAACTGGCCAGTGCGCGTATTGGGACCGCTCACGTGTACGCCACCTTGGGTGTGCAGACCGATACCAAACACCGGCTGATCGACCCGTTGCGGCGCATGGTAGTGGAGGCGAACGGTCAACGGAGCGCCCGTGTGCAAGGACAGCGCCAGATTGCCGCTCTTATCG
>CAIRNL010000704.1 GCA_903879975.1 uncultured Chloroflexota bacterium
GTGCGCGACGGCGCGCTGTACGGCTCGGTCGAACAGTTCCCTGGCGGCCAGTCACGCACTGCGCTGCAGACGATCGTCAACTTCATCGTAGCCGGCACAGCACCAGAAAGCGATGTTGTGCTGCTGTCGCCGAAGCTCATCACGACAGAGAACTTCGCGGAAGCGGAGCGCATCAGCGAGATTCCGCAGTAACGCGTAGGAAAGACCTGGCGACTGAAGATTGGGCAAACCGATCTTCAGTCGCCAGTCTCTACTTCAAAAGGAAACAGTATGGCATCCCAAACCAAAACCATTCATGCTGCTTTTGAGGCAGGCGAAGGAATTTTACGTCTGGCACCGACATGGGTGCCACGATCGTTCTGTATTCCGGGACGGCGCATCAAGCTCGACCCGCGCGATTACTATGCCTTCGGGGCCAACCGCGGTGGCATCGACGAACGCTGGTTTTCTTCGACGACCAAGGCCGACAACGGAGCGCTGACAACGCCTGACGAAGGGCTCAGTTATGTTGTTCACCAAGAAGGTGGCGAAACACAGAAGGTACTCCTGATCGACGTCGTCGCTGAGTTGGGTGCGACACTGCTGGGCGACGAGATGTGGAACGCGCACGGCAAATGGCCCATCTACTCCAAGTTCTTTGACAACCGCGACCCACTGCCCCATCACCTGCACCAGACAGAAGAGTTTGCTTCCCTGGTCGGCATGGCACAGAAACCAGAAGCCTATTTCTTCCCGCCGCAACTCAACAATCACGGCGGAACTTTCCCCCATACCTTCTTTGGCCTGGAACCGGGTACGACTCAGGAGCAAGTGCGCCACTGTCTGGAAATCTGGAATCAAGGCGACAACAAAATCACGAACCTCTCCAAAGCCTACCGGCTGGAGTTGGGCACAGGCTGGTATGTACCGGCAGGCGTGCTCCATGCGCCGGGCAGCTTGTGCACCTACGAGCCACAGTGGGCCAGCGATGTTTTTGCAATGTTCCAGTCGCTCGTGGCAGAGGTTCCGATTGAGTGGGGCAACCTGGTCAAGAATGTGCCGGCCAACAGACACCACGATCTGGACTTCCTGGTGAGCATGGTCGACTGGGACGCCAACGTGCTGCCCAATCTCAAGGAAGCTTATTTCAGGCCGCCGGTCTTCGTTGCGCCGCTAGCCGAGATGGAAGAGGCCGGCTATGTGGAGAAGTGGATCACCTACGGAAATCCCTATTTCGCTGCGAAGGAATTGACCGTGCTGCCGGGTCGTACCGCTACAGTCCACGATGCCGGAGCGTATGGTTTCATTACAGTCCAGGGACACGGTACCATCAACAAGCACTGGGTTGAAACGCCCGCGTTGATCCGCTTCGGCCAACTCACCCAAGACGAGTACTTCGTATCGGCGAGCGCTGCTGCGGATGGTGTGACCATCCACAACCCCAGCTCAAACGATCCGCTGGTCATGCTCAAGCACTTTGGTCCGAACCGGGAGTCGCCGTCGAAGAAGTGATCGGCAGCGACGCTCAGGAAAACCTCAGCAGAAGACGTGCACAGAAAAAGGTGGGCACCGGGTTCCGGTGCCCACCTTTTTTCGATTCACTGGGGACAGGTTACGGCTTGATCGGCTCTGCAGCCGCCTTCAGCCTGGCAAGTGCCTGATTCACTACACCTTTCTCCTGACGCAGTTCTTCCTTGAAAAATGAGGAGTCCGTGTCGTAAATCTCCGCCCGCAGATCACCCAGGTACTGCTCGAGAACACGCACCAATTCGTTCACTTCTTCGGTGGTAAATTCAACGCGTACCATGTCCCCATCTCCTTGCTAGGCTTGAACACATCACAGGGAGCACACCACTCTACCTCTATTGTACACCCGGCAAGCGGCGCTGTTTTCAAGCAAAAATCGAGAGAAACGGGTCAGATTGCGAAGCCATCGCGCTCCTTGCGGCGTGCCAGTGCAGCCAGTACGGTATCCTGATCGCTCCAGGGATACTCGACCTCACCAAAGCACATGCTGCGCTCATGCCCCTTGCCAAAAGCCGCCACCACATCGCCGGGACGCGCCATGTCCACAGCTTGTTGGATTGCCGCAGTGCGGTCGGGGATGATGACAAAATGGTCACTGCTGGCAAATTCGCTGACCCCCCGCCGGATTTCCCGACATATTTCATCGATATCTTCCGTGCGCGGGTCTTCGGCGGTGATGATCGTGAAATCGGCCAGCCTTCCACTTGTACGCCCCATCAGATACCGTTTCTCGCGATCGCGCAGGCCAGCTGAGCCAAAAACGGCGATTAGCCGTCCCTGACCGCCCGGCACGTCTTGGTTCACCAAGGGGCGCAACGTCAGGAGCGCCCGTTCCAAGCTGATCGGCGTGTGGGCAAAATCGACGATGGCCAGGAAAGGCTGCCCCCCATCGATGCGCTGCATACGCCCCAACACGGGCGCCATGTTTGCGACACCCTTCTGAATCGCCGCATCTGAAATGCCTAAGACCAGCGCTGCTGTTGCTGCACACGCGACGTTGTAAACGTTGAACTCCCCGATCAACGGCGATTCGACGGCAAAGACGCCGCCCCACCAACGAACCTCAAACCGCGTGGCACCCGGTTCGTAGTGTACATTGCGGATTGCAACATCCAGGTGCGCATCGTGGCTGCCGGCCAGACCATAGGAACGCATCGGAATATGGTAGCCATGCAGCGTGGCTTCCTCATGTAACACAGCGAGCAGTGCCGGGTAGCTGCCTGGATCGTCGGCGTTGAGCACGGCACAGCGTGGAACTCCCAGCTTCATGGGCGACGCGTAGAGCGAGCGAAACAGGAGCGCCTTGGCAGCCACATAGGCCTCCCGGCTGCCATGGTAGTCGAGATGCTCGTGGGTGATGTTCGTCACTGCAGCCACGTCGAAATCGACGCCAGCAACACGCTGCTGGTGCAGGCCATGGCTGGTGCTCTCAATAACAGCATAGCGACACCCTGCATCAGCCATCGCGCGCAGGAACGCCTGTACTTCAGGTGCGTCGGGTGTGGTGACGTGCAAACCAGTCTCGCTTTCACGGCCGCAGATGCGCGCGCCGACCGTCGTCACGACGCCGACACGGCCCTGCTGCGCATCCTGCGTCTGTGTTGCTGCAGCCAGGATCGCTTCCATAATGCTGGAGGTTGTCGTCTTGCCGTCAGTGCCGGTAATGCCGACAACAGCAAGTTGTCGCGACGGGAAACGATGCAATGCCGCGCTGGCCAGAGCCAGTGCGCGCCGGCTGTCGCCAACCCGAATGTAGAGTACACGGTCGGGCAAAGCAATCCCTTCTGCCCGCAGCGATTCGGGCGAGCGCGTGCCCACCAACAACACTGCACCCTGTTCTGCAGCCGCCGGCAGGTAGTGGTGGCCATCGAAGCGTGCTCCAGTCACGGCAACAAAGAGCGTACCAGGGCGCACTTGGCGGCTGTCTGCCGTCACGGCGAGAATCTCCTGATTGCGCAGCGCTGTGGATAGGGCCAGCATCCGTTCGTCAGGCAAGACTTCGAGCAGATGGGCAATGGTCAGCATAGTGTGATAGTAGGAATCAAATATCGCGCGGGCCGCGCAGGATCGACATGCCCGCAACGAGAACGACTGCGCCCAGCAAGGCAATTGCGCCGATGAAGAGTGCCGGCAGGCGCGCGCTTACCGAGGCAGCAAGATCGATGGGCACAGGGGTGGGCGTAGCCGTAAGCGTCGGTTCAGGCGTATGTGTACTCGTGGGGGTAGCCGATGGTTGTGATGTAGCCGTCTCGGTCGACGCCACGGTTTCAGTCGGTGGCGCTGAGGTCGCTGTGGCAGCCACTGCGGAGGTCACAGTGGGCAGCAGGGCGGCTGCATCCGATGTGACAAGGAGCTCGCCAGCTGCAGGCATGGTGGGCAGCGCTGTGGCCGTAGCCGAAGCATCCTGACTTGCGCGCTGGAGCGCCGCAGTAAGCCGATCGCCGACACTCTGCCTGAGATCGCGCGCCCGTGCGCCGGCCTCTGTCTCAGGCAAGGCCACCTCCACGCTGATCGGGCTGGAAACGCTCACGCTCGGCGTTGCCGTAGGGGTTCGGGTCATCGTCGGCGTAGCCGTATCAGTAGCAGTCGGCGACGGTGTGAACGTTGGTGTCTCGGTCGGTGTGCGGGTCGGCGTGGCAGTATTGGTAGGCGTCGGCGTTGCTGTGAAAGTCGGCGTTGCTGTGAAAGTCGGCGTCGCCGTAGCGAGCGCGGCACGCACATCCAGCGGCAGCAACGCATCCACGGCAACAAAGGTCTGTCCCTCATCTTCACTGCGCAGCACCCAGGCATCGGCTGTACCGGCATAAATCGTGCGCGGGGCGCGCGGCGTGTTCGCCAGCGCATAGACAGGCGCGCTGTACGGCACACCGTTGACAGTGGCAAGTTGCCAGGAATCGCCGCTTCCTGTCCAAAGACCATTCTCCGTCGCCAGCGTCAGCAGGCGCCCTGAGTCGGCCAATGCATAATAGATGGTGGACGGAGCGTTGGATACACGCTCCCAGGTCAAACCGTCAAGGCTCACGTAGAGGAAGGAGCCTGTGCCAGCATAGAGCGCGTCGTTGGTCGCCAGCAGGCTGAAAACGATATCGGTATTGGGAAAGTCAGTTACTTCCTCCCAAACAGTGGCGCCGGCAGGCAAACGATAGAGGCCGGCATGGGTGCCGGCGTAGAGGGCCTCTGCGTAGGTAGCCAAGGCGCGGATGCGGCGCGCCTCGCCAACAAGGCCGGCGTCCAGTTGCTGCCAGGCAGCGCCGCCATTGACTGTGCGCAAAACGCCGTCGAAGCGCGTGCCCGCATAGAGAGATGGCTGGCTGCGCTCGACAACGGCATATAACTCACCAACAGCACTGTTGGCGCTGATCAGCTCGCGGAAACCGGGGATCTCGGCCCAGGTCACACCGCCATCGTCCGATCGAAAGGCAAGGCCTGCCCCCCCGTCAGCAGCATACACA
>CAIRNL010000705.1 GCA_903879975.1 uncultured Chloroflexota bacterium
AACGATGGCTCGACCAGCACGCATTCAAGGCGTTTGACACCTGGCAGGGTAATCTGCGTTTTGTGGCCTATGCTGGAGGAAGTGATTTGGCCGTACAGCCGCTGGCGCCCGTTGCCTGGCCGAACGGTATGATCCTGGATTCGGTCAGCTTGCCGGCTCAGGCATCCCCCCTACACGGCGGTGATGTCGCGCTGGTGCGGCTGAACTGGTCTGCGCCGCAGCCAATCGACCGGCGTTACAAGGTCAGTGTGCAGATACTCGATGCTCGCGGCCAGGTCATCGCCCAGCATGACGCTGAGCCTGCCGGCGGTTCGCGCCCCACTGACCAGTGGCAGGCCGGCGAGCAGATTGCCGACAACCACGCCGTACCGATCGCTTTCGGCACGCCTCCCGGTGATTACCAGCTTGTGGTGGTCGTCTACGCTGCCGAAACCGGGGAGCGCGTGCAGCAGGCCAGCGGCGATGCACTTCCCCTCGGTACGGTGAGTGTAACGCGTGTAGATTCGGCTGTCCCGCTGGCTGTACTCCCGATGCAGTACCGCACGCTCACAAACCTGGGACCGCTGACACTGGCCGGCTATGATCTCTATCGACAAGGATATCGTCATGTGCCGGAAACGCCCCTTGAACCGGGCGATCTGCTCCATGTGACACTCTACTGGCTGGCGCCCGATCCCCTGCCGGCGAACTGGCCGGCCGACCAGACGTTCAGCCTGCGGCTGGGCGATCAGCTCCTTACCGCACCCCTGGCCGGTGGCACCTATCCCACTGGCGAGTGGGCGCCGGGCGAACTCGTGCGCGGGGACTTTGATGTGTTTTTCGCCGGAGGTGATCGCCGCCCACAGCTCCTCGTGGGGGACGATGCGATCCAGTTGCATGCCATCCCAGCCCGCTAACAGATGAGTGAAAATCGGTTCGTAGGATGAGTTCGCCCAATTGCCCTGTCGGTCTTCAGCAAGATGCTTGAAAGCATGTTGCGCCCAGTATGACGCACGCTGGAGTCGACGTTGTCAGGTGTCTCGGACGCACCTGGCTGGCACTATGCTTTGACATAGCACTATGCTTGTTATAGCATGGTCCCCAACCAAGTGATGGGAGGAGAGAGCATGGCTGTGCAATTACAGATGCAACCGGCTATCGAACTGCCGCTTTGCCCAGTGGAACCGGCTGCCCGCATCATCGGCCAGAAGTGGACCCTGCAGATCGTTTATTTTCTGCTCGATGGGCGATCGATGCGCTTTTGTGAGCTTCAGGACATACTCGGTGGTGTCAATCCTAGTACGCTGAGTAGCAGGCTGAAAATGCTCGAAGAAGAGGGGATTGTGCGCCGCAATCAGATCAGCGCCATTCCGCCCCACGTCGAGTACAGCCTGACCGAGATGGGCCATGAGTTGGAGAGCGTGATCCGTGAAGTGACGCGTTGGAGCAACAACTGGCTGTGTGGCCGTTGTACTTGAAGAGGGAAGACTCGACCTATGATTGTCAAAGGGCTGACTGTCGGCCTGCTGCAGGAGAACTGTTTTATTTTTGGCTGTAGTCGAACGCGCAAGGGCGTCGTCATTGATCCAGGCGACAACGCCCGTGCGATTCTGCGCCTAGTCGACCAGCAGGGGCTGCGTATTGAGAAGATCATCGCTACCCACGCCCATTTCGATCATGTCATGGCGGTGCCGGCAGTGAAGGCGGCGACAGATGCTCCCTTCTTTCTCCACCGCAACGACTTGCCGGTGCTGCACGAACTGCCTGAACGTGTGCGTCTCTGGCTAGACATGGAGGTCGATCCGGTGGACGATCCTGATGAGTTTCTGACGCATGGCCAGATTATCCAAGTCGGTGACGAGGAACTGGAGGTGCGTTTCACACCGGGCCACGCACCGGGACATGTGGTTTTTGTTCACCACGCTGGCCGCCAGGTCTTCGCCGGTGATACGCTCTTCCAGGGCAGTATTGGCCGCTTCGATCTGCCGGGCGCCGACGGCCCGACGTTGTTGCGCAGTATCCGCGAGCAACTGATGAGCCTTCCTGATGAGTACGCTGTCTATCCCGGCCATGGCGGCGCAACGACGATTGGGGACGAACGTATTCACAACCCGTACGTTGGCGAGCAAGCGCTGCAGGAGTAGATCCTCACATGCCGGAAGCCGTTGCTGCGATCTATCACATGACCCCGCTCACGCTGTGGGAAGAGCAGAGGGCATCGCCCAGTTTTGTCCCGCCTTCGCTGGGTGACGAAGGCTTTATCCACTGCACGGCTGAGCCGGATCGGCTGCTGCTGGTTGCCAATCGCTTTTACCGAGGTGTGTCAGATGCATTTATAATTGTATGGATTGTGCCGGAACGGCTAGCCGCCGAACTGCGTTGGGAGTATGCCGATGGTCATCTCTTCCCGCACATCTACGGTCCACTGAACAAGGGCGCGGTTGAGCAGATCGTTGAGTTTCCTCGGCTGGCAGATGGTTCGTTCCGTCTTCCGTCAGAAATGGGTTTGTTTGACTCATGAGCGTGTTGATCGACCAATTGCCGGGCTGGTTCCGGCGGCGCAAGACCCTGACGACTGGTGGCGTCGAGCAGAGCGACTCTGCGACTGCATCGACGACGACTGGGGGTGGTTCTGAAGGAGAACCCGTTGTCGTGTGGGAAGCGGCTAATATCATGGAGGCGCATGTCGTGAAGGGGCGCCTGGAGAGCGAAGGCATCCCGGCGATCATCCGTGGGGAGGCACTGGCAGCTATCTACGGGCTCACAGCGGGCAACCTGGCGGTGGCCAAAGTGCTGGTGCCGGCGCCACTTGCCGAAAGAGCACTGGATATACTGTTTGCGGAGGGCGGTTCGCCGGAGGATGCGGACGAGGAGAGCGGTGTAGAGAACAGTGGCGACGTGAGCGGCAATTATTCGGAATCATAGACCCATCCGACTAGTATTCGCACTGTACATAACCACCCTTTTCCGGAAGAGAACGATGACACAAGAAGTCAACCAGATGACTATCCCAAGCAACCTGGAACTCAAGCAATCAGGTGCGCGAACGAAGTACCTTGTCGGCGGCTTGATCCTGATGCTGTTTGTCGGGTTCCTCGGCTTCCAGGTCGTGCAGGCAACGACCACGACCGGCGCCTACTACATGACAGTGGCCGAATTAGAGGAACGCGCGCCGCAGCTCTACGGTGAACGAGTGCGTGTCAGTGGCAATGTCGTCGACGGCAGCGAGGATTGGAATGCCCGTGAGATCACGCTGCGCTTCGCCATTGTCGACGAGAGCGGCGGTGAACTGCCCATCGTCTTCTACGGCCCGCGGCCGGACAATTTCCAGCGTGCAGCGTCGGCCATTGTTGAGGGGGAGTTGCTGCCCGACGGCACCTTCCACGCTGAGACTCTGCTGTTGAAGTGTCCCAGCCGTTATGAAGAGGATCCCGAAGAGATTTTTGTCGAGTCCACCCGCTGAGGCGAATGCTTGTTGCCGGCCACCGTGGCGGGAACGTGGCTCTGCCGAAGTATCGATTGGCCCGAATCAACTGACCGGCCCCTGATCCTCAAGGGGTCGGTCAGCCCGCCACTATTCGCAATCGGATGAAGTGAATGCCTTCATTTGCGTGGTTCACGATCCCTGCCGGATGCTTCCCATCTGATCGTACGTTGAGAAGTTCGCTCCTGGCTATCTTCGCTGCCCTGTGGCTGGGTACAGGGCAGGCTGTCGCCCAGCCACTACCGCCGCCATATGTCGCTGCAGAGGTGCCAGTGCCGGCAAGCAAACCGTCGGGGTTGCTGGGGGCGACGCTCTATCAGCAAAATTGTGAGCCTTGCCATGGCCCCCAGGGTGCCGGCGACGGCCCGCAGGCGGCAGCGCTGGATGTTTCGCCCAAGCGATTGGACGATGCTGTCGCCATGCACGAATTGGCCCCAGCCGTGTCCTTTCATCAGGCAAAATACGGCAGTGAATCAGGCGCAATGCCGGCTTTCTCTACCTTTCTCAACGACGAGCAGATCTGGCAGGTGCTCGCCTATACGTGGTCGTTGCACACCAGCGAGCAGAACGTCAAAGTCGGCAGCGAACTCTACGCTCAGCAGTGCGCCGCCTGCCACGGTGTAACCGGCCGAGGTGATGGCCCTGATGCAGAGGGACAATTGGTCGATTTCACTGATAGGAAGGCTATGAATGTACGTTCCCTGCGCAATATGGACGATGCCTGGCGCGCAGCGCATGCTGAAATTGGCGCAGACATGAGTGAGGAGCACCGCTGGGCTGTACTCGACGCTGTGCGTACCTTTACCTACTCGCCTCCGTGGCAATCTCCGTTCGAGCCGGGCAATGGCACGATCGATGGGCAGATTGTCCAGGGCACTGCCAATGCTGACGCGCTGGCGCCGCAGGAAGTCTCGCTCATGGCATACATGAGTTTTACGCCGGTAGCCACTTTCACCACGACAACTGACGTGGATGGCGGGTTCGCCTTTGAGAATTTGTCTGCTGACCCCGATGTCGTCTATTTCCTCGGCACGCGCTACGGTGGGATTTCCTACGGCACCGATCTGATCAGCCTGTCAGAGATATCGCCGACCCTGACGATCGAGGTCGCGGTCTATGAAACGTCATCAGATGACAGTGGGCTGCGTCTGACGCGTGTACACTGGCTTGTGGACCATGCTCCCGGCCAGCTGCGCGTACGCCAGGTCGTTGGCGTCGCCAACGACCTCGATACGACAGTGACGGGGCGCCTGGTTGACGGCAGCGACGCGCCGGTCACGCTGGCGCTGCCGGTGCCGGCCAATGCGACGGATGTGGAGTTCCAGGACGGCGCACTCGGGGGGCGCTACCAGCGCGCAGGCGATCTAATCTATGACACGACCCCCATCCGCCCTGGTCCGCAGAGCCGGCAGGTCTTGATTGGTTACACAATTCCTTATTCCAATACTGCGGCATCTCTGGTTGCCGACTTTGCCTATCCGGTCGAAAGTATGAACGTGTTGGTAGCCGATCTGCCGGGTCTTGCCATCTCCACAACGGCGTTGCTCGAAGCTGTGGGCAATCAAACGGTGCAGGGCAACCCCTATCGAGTATGGACGGGGCAACTCGCTCAGGCACAGCGTGTAGAAGTCACGCTGGCGAATCTGATCCCCGTCGGTGAGATCGACCTGCGCGACGAACCGGCTGTCGAGACGCCGTTTGTTGCCCCTGCGCCACCGCTACCGCCTGCTACGATTTCGCCGATCTTTGCTGCGCTCGGAATCGGTGCCCTGGTGCTGGTGATTGGTAGTGCGATTCTTTACTGGAGGTACAGCCGTGACAAGCAGGAAACACTTGCGCAGGTCGCCGACGAGCGTGAGCACCTCCTCACCGAAATTGCGGCGCTAGATGATCGCCACGCTACAGGCGCCTTGGACGACGAGCAGTGGTCGGCTGAACGTGTCGTGCTGATGAACAGGTTACGTATGGTGACAGCAAAGATGGAGCGCATGGGCGCTGCGCAAAGAGGGGCGGGCAATCGTGGCTGACGACGCGCTGATCGTTGCGACGGGTATCCACAAGCGCTACGGGCGCAAACGCGTGTTGACCGGCGTCGATCTCGCCGTCGTGCAGGGTGAAGTCATGGCACTGCTCGGTGCCAATGGCGCGGGCAAGTCGACCCTCATGCGCCTGATCTGTGGGTTGGCGAAACCGGATCGTGGCCAGGTGCGGCTGGGGGGGGTCTCGACGCACAAGGCAGGCCATGAGATGCGCCGCTATATTGGCCTGGTCGCTCATTCCCCACTTCTCTATGATAACCTCAGCGCGTGGGAAAATCTGATGTTCTTTGCCCGCCTCTACGACATTCAGCAGCCGGAGCTGCGTGTCGAGACGGTGCTGCATGCCGTGGATCTCTGGCTGCGCCGCCACGATGCCGTGCGCACCTACAGTCGCGGCATGACCCAACGCCTGGCCATCGGACGTGCCATTCTCCACGACCCGCCGGTGCTCCTGCTCGACGAACCCGACACAGGCCTGGATCCAGCCAGTGCCGAGACGCTGGAGCGGCTCATCCGGTCGCTTGGCGCCAGCAACCGGGCTATCTTGCTTACCACGCATAACCTGGAACGGGCGCTGGCATGGGCCGATTCAGCCGCGCTGCTGGTTGATGGTAAGATCGTGGAGCGTGCGCAAACGTCGGCTCTGACGACCGATGCGCTACGCCGCTGGCTGGTCGAAACAGGAAGTGTGGGATGATAGGCGTGGAGCGCGAGGACAGCAGGCGGATATCGGGTTCGGTCCGGATGCGGCTAGGGGGGGGGACGCTGCCCTTTCTGCACAAGGTCTGGGACATTTGTGCCAAAGACCTGCGTGCCGAACTGCGCGGCCGTGAGGTCTTCAGCACAATGACCTCATTCAGTGTCCTGGCTGTGCTGATCTTCGGCCTGGCCTTTGATTTGCGTGTGCCGCGTTCGGAAATGATTGCGCCGGGCGTGCTCTGGGTCGTGATTCTTTTCGGCGGTGTGCTGGGGCTCAACCGCAGCTTTGGTGCTGAGGTGGATCGCGGCACGCTGCCCGCCCTGCTGCTGGCACCCGTCGATCGCAGCGCAATCTATTTCGGCAAACTGCTGGCCAATCTTGCCTTCACGCTGGCGACGACGCTGGTGATCCTGGGTGTCATGTTCTTCATCTTTGACGTGAACATGTTCCACCCGTTGAATCTGCTAGGGGTGGCGCTGGGCATCCTCGGCTACGTAGGCGTCGGCACTATCTTTGCTGCGTTGTCTGCGAGCAGCCGGGCGCGTGAGACCATGCTGCCTATCCTCTTGCTGCCGGTCATGGTGCCGGTCTTTGTGGCCGGTGTCGGTCTGACCGCAGGCGTCGTGGACGGCAAGACATTCGAGGACCTCCGCCAGTGGCTCACGATTCTGGCGGTGTTCGATTTGATCTTTGTGATCGTGGCGTATCTGCTCTTTGATCTGATTTGGGAAGATTCGTAAGGAAAGGGCAACATGAGTACAGCAACAATCAAATCTAAGAGGGCCGGCTGGCGCGGTCTCGATATTCTGCAGCTGGTGCTAGGTCTGTTGGCGGTGTCGGCCATGGGGGCTGCTATGTGGGCAGCGCTCTTCTATGCCCGCGATGCCTCCAACCTTGCCGGCGACGAGCAGTTGGCCCAGCGAATTTTCTACATCCACATGGGCTGTAACATTGGCGCACTGGCAGGATTCCTGGTTTCGGTGGTGGGCAGCACTGCCTATCTGATCACACGCAACCTGAGTTGGGATCGGCTGTCGCAGGCCGCGATTGAAGTGGGTGTGGTTTGTGGTCTGGGCACGATCGTCACGGGCATGTTCTGGGCCAAGCCGACGTGGAATACCTACTGGACTTGGGACCCGCGGCTGACAACTTCGACGATTACGGTGCTTGTATACTTGGCGTACCTCCTCTTCCGCAACGGCATCGACAACCGGCAGACGCGCGCCCGATTTGGCAGCATCTATGCGATTCTGGCGTTCCTGAGCGTGCCGTTGACCTTCTACAGCGCGCGCATCTTTCGCTCCATCCATCCTGTTGTCTACGGCAATGAGAATCCCGACGCGCAGGGCGGTTTCAGCGTCGGCAGCACGATGACCCAAACTCTGATGATCAACATGATCGGCTTCTGCATTCTTTTCAGCGCCCTGGTGATCCTGCGCTGGCGCCAGCTGGGCGACGAGGATACACTCGCCGAACTGAGAGAGGACCTGGCATAGTATGTTTTACCTTGGGATGGCATTTCTGGCTGTCTGGCTGTTGGTAACTCTTTATTTGGTCTATATCGGCCTGCGCCAACGGCGGATCGATACGGAGATCCAGTTGCTGCGCGAGGAAGTCGAGACGGTCGAGCGTAAGTGATCAGGTATCGGTGCGCACGCGGCCGGTGTGCCTGAATGGATGGATAAGCTGCAGGTGAGAGTGCACGGGCACTGCCTGCCGCATAGGCCTATCTAGGGCATACAGCGGGCGAGAGGGCGCGATGTTGAGAAAGCAGGCATGAGATGGCAAAGAGTCTAGGGAATCAGGCTACCACCCCAGCGAGCCAACCGCAACGAGCACCGGGCGGCAAGGCCGGCCGATGGACAGTGTTCCTGCATGCATTTTTTTTCGTGCTCGGTTTTACGCTCGTCTTCACGGTGCTTGGTTCTGCCGCTGGCTTGCTGGGGCGTAGCCTGAACCAGTACATGCCCGTGATTCAGAAACTTGGCGCGATTCTGCTCGTGCTCTTTGGATTCACTACACTCGGCCTCTTCCGCTGGCTTGTAGGCCAGATCCAGGCGCGCGTCGACGTCAGCCGGAACCCGGCAGCCGAGGCATTGGTCTCGCTGCTCGACTTTCCAAATCGCATGTTGTATACCGAGAAGCGCGTGGCCGACATGCACGAAGTGAATCGAGGCTGGGGCTATCTAAGCAGCAGCTTGATGGGCATCAGCTTTGCAGCCGGTTGGGTGCCGTGCATTGGGCCGATCCTGGCCAGCATTCTCTTCCTGGCCGGTGACAGCCAGACTGCATGGCAGGGTGCCGGCCTGTTGCTTGTCTACAGCCTGGGGCTGGGTATTCCTTTCTTACTCACTGGGCTGGCGTTCAGCAGCGCGACAAAATGGCTGCGCACAATGAATCGGCACGCCGGTATCATCAGTATTGTCAGCGGCCTCTTCATGCTCTATGTGGCATGGCTGCTGTGGAGTGACAGCCTCGCCCTGCTGACGACGCAGTTTATTGCGCTCAACGAATGGGTGTTCCGGGCAGAGGACTGGGTGTCGGCTATCGTGGGCGGTGGCCACAACCTGATCGGTGCCAGTCACCTGACGGCGGTTCTGTTGTCCCTCAGCGCTGGCCTGATCAGCTTCCTGAGTCCATGCGTGCTGCCGTTGGTGCCGGCCTACATCGGCTACCTCAGCGGCACGGCGGTGGGTGCCCGTCCCCAGCCATGAGCCGCCATCTGCACGTGACACTCTACATGAAGGCAAACTGCCCGCTGTGTGACGAGCTGAAGGCCGACCTGGCTGAGCTTCAAGCTGAAATCGCGCTGGAGATCACTGAACGCAATATCGAGGCGAATGAAGAGGACTTCTGCCGCTTCCGTTATCTGATTCCCGTGCTGGATATCGAGGGCGGTGACTTGCTCTACCCGCCCCATCATTGGGATGCTGTGCGCAACGCGCTCAACAGTGCCTGGCAGAAAATGCAATGACCGGAAAGCAGCAGACTGGCCCCACTGTGCCCCCACCAGCCGAATCTGCGCTTGCCCGCACAGCCGGCAGCATTGTGATTGGCCTGGCGCGCCACTGGCTGCTTCTGTTCAATGCTGCCTGGGCGATCTATGTCCTCACGCCCTTCCTGGCGCCGATCTGGATGAAGATCGGCTGGCAGGCGCCTGCAGCGGCGATCTACGCCATCTACTCGGTTCTCTGCCATCAACTGCCCGACCACAGCTACTTCCTCTTCGGCCCATCGTTTGTCCCACAGATGCCCGAACTCATCGCTGGGGGCATGCAGGCTGGCGCATCACTGTTGGTTGAGCGCACATTCATCGGTAACGCAGACATTGGCTGGAAGGTTGCGCTCTGCCAGCGTGACGTCGCAATCTATCTTTCGGTCCTTGGGGCGGGCATCAGCTACATGTTCGTGCGCACACGGACGCGGCCGCTTCCTCTCAAGATATTTATCCTGTTGACGATTCCGATGGCCGTTGATGGCCTCAGCCAACTCGTCGGCTGGCGCGAGAGCAACTGGTGGCTGCGCTCAGTGACAGGTGCACTCTTTGGCGTGGCCGCCGTCTACCTGGTCTACCCCTATGTCGAGGATGCCATGCAGGACGTGCTCGATACGGAGTTGCGACGTCGCGCCGCGCCGGAGGCACCCCCCGTTTCCTGAAGGCTGTTGAGTGGAACGTAGACTCGGATGCGGTCGCACGAAGTTGCAGAAGCCCGATAGCAGGTGATACGTCGGTGTAGTGGGGTGCCGAAACAACTTGTCTCCAATGGAAATGCGCCTATCGGCACCACTCAATTCGACAAAAATACTGGCCTGTCCTATACTACAGGCTTGTTGATCTGTGGCCTGTCCTCTTCTCCTGCCGCAGCTTCGGCGTAAACGCTGGTGCGAACACCAGAGCGCACCTTCACGATAGCTGGCCGTTCAGGCCGGTCACAAACTGGGCCGCTGGTCCATTGCATGTCTGGGAGTATAATAGGATGGCAAACACAAAGTCAGCCGAAAAGCGCAATCGTCAGAATGAAAAGCGCGCCGCGCGCAACCGTGTCTTGCGCAGCAGCGCCCGCACAGCCGTGAAGAAGGCGCGCCTAGCCATTGCCGGCGGCGAGCCAAATGCTGCTGAGCTGGTGCGTAATGCCGAGCGTGCGCTGACCCGCGCCGCTAACAAGGGCGCAATTCACAAGAATAACGCGTCGCGCCGCCAGAGCCGCCTGATGCTGGCGCTCAACAAGGGCGAAACAGCAGCATAGCCTGCTGTCGTCACGAGAGCCAAACGGCGCCCCAACCGAATACGATACCGGGTTTGATGGGTAGGTGCCTAGCGCCTACCCCTGTCCTTGTTACACTTCGACTGACCACTCGTTGGCTTGGTGAAAGTAGTCGCACGCAGCTTGGAGCGGGCAGCGGTCACATTGAGGCGTAAGCGCCCGGCAGATTTGTCGACCGTGTTGGATCAGGTTGATATGCAGTGGATAGAAGGTCTCTGGCGGCAAAAGCGTTTCCCAGAGTTGCTTGATCTTGTCCGGGCTGGCACGGCGCGAGCTGATGCCAACTCGCTGTGAGATGCGCTGGATGTGCGTGTCGACTGGGAACGCGGCACCGTTGAAGCAGAAAAGTATGACGATGCTCGCCGTCTTGTGGCCGACGCCGGGCAGGCTGGTGAGGTAGGCGAGCGCTGCATCAGCGGGCATGGTGGCCAGGTTACTCAGGTCGTAGCTGCCTTGTTCTGTCTTGATACGTTCTAGTGTGGCAACGATGGCTGGTGCTTTCTGGTTGTACATGCCAGCGGGCCGGATCGCCTCAACGATAGCCGCGAGCGGCGCCGTGCGCACGGCATCCCAGTCTTCGCCAAAGGTTGTCTTGAGCTGGTCGAAGGCGCGCCCGCTGTTGGTGTCGTTCGTGTTGGCACTGAGGATGGTGGCAATCAGCTCGTCGAGTGGGTCGCCGCCACCGGTGAAGGCGGGTGTGCCGAAGTGGTCGTTGAGTGTGGCGAAGACGAACCCTGCCTTGCCACGGAGTGCTCCCAATTCCTCTGGATGGATGCTTACTGGCATTACGGTTACTCCACGTAGAGCCGCGGAACGCGAGCCAGGATGCGGCTGACAATATCGTAGTTGTTCGTGCCAATGCGTTGGCTGGCCGCCTCTGCTGAGATGAATGCCTCACCCTGGCGGCCGATAATCGTCGCTTCGTCGCCGAGTCGCACGCAGCCGACAGTCGCCTCGATCGCCGTGACGTCGACGATGGTCTGGTCCATACACACGCGACCCAGGATCGGCGCAGGCTGGCCATGGAGCAGTACACTGCCCCAGTGGTGAGGCCGCCGCGGAAAGCCGTCGGCGTAGCCCACGGGCAGCACCGCCACGCGCATGGGCCGATCGGCGATGAACTCGCGGCCGTACGAAACGGCTTCACTCGGCGCCAGGTCGGCAACCTGCGTGACCAGCGACTTCCATGCCAGAGCAGGCTGGAAGCCGGGTGGCAGCGCACATTGCTCCATGTCCGGGTCTAGCCCATAGAGTGCAATGCCCGAACGCGCCATGTCGAGATGCGTGTACGGCATGGTGAGCAGGGCGGCCGAATTGGCGGCGTGCGCGATGCGTGGGCGTAGGCCGTTGCGTTCCAGCGCAGCCAGTAGCTGCTGAAAGCTGATAAATTGTGCATCGGCGTGTTGCTTATCTGCCTCATCAGAGGTTGCGAAGTGCGTGAATATCCCTTCGATCTCGATGCCTGGCAGGTCGCGCAGGGCGGCGATGAAGGCAGGCACCGCACCTGGGCGCACGCCGAGACGATTCATGCCGGTGTTGACCTTGACGTGTACCTGGATCGTCGCACCTTGCGTTGCCGCTTCCTGGCCGAGAGCAGCCGCAGTCTCCAGGTCGATTACTGTGAGCGTGATGTCGTGCGCCAGTGCTTCAGCGGCCTGCCACGCCGGTGTGTAGCCAAGTACCAGGATGGGTCGTTCGATGCCGGCTGCGCGCAACTCGACCGCCTCCATCAGCGTTGCCACCCCAAAGCGATCTGCTCCGGCGCGCTGGAGTGTGCGGCTCGTTTCCGCCGCACCGTGACCGTAGGCGTTGGCCTTGATAACGGCCATCAAGCGTGTCGTGTGTGACAGCCTGCTACGCAACTGGCGCAAATTGTTGGTCAGTGCGCTGCAGCTGATTTCCAGCCAGGTTGTGCGCGGTGGATGTCTGGTCATTTTTCTCTTCCAGAGCGCTGGGCGACTACCAGCCGCCGTGTTCGGCCAGCATTTCCCATTCGTGCCAGGTCAGACCGGCGTTGCCCGGTGCGATGCCCGGTTTGGCCGTGCCGTGATAATCGCTGCCGCCGGTGACCAGGAGATCGTGCGTATGGGCCAGATCGGCGAAATGGGCGATGAGGGCATCGATCTGTGTTGCGCTGGCACCCTCATTGCCACGATTGAAGGCGTAGGGATAGCGTACTTCGATCCCGTCCAGTCCCTGCGCAGCCAGCCGGCTCACAGCCTTATCGATGTCGCGCACGCGTGGGTAGGCGCCGGGATGTGCCAGTACCGCAATACCACCGGCCGCATGCGTTGCCTCAATCGCATCGGCTGTTGTGAGGCTGAATGTGCGGCCGACAAAAGTCGAGTATCGGGCGTCGGTGGCCAGGTATTGCACAAAAACGTCGCTCACTGACGTGAAGCGATCTGGGTTGCGCTCGAAGGCGACCTGGGCAATGTGGACGCGTCCCGGCACACCCTGGGCGCGTGCCAGCACTTCGTCCACGGAGATGTTGATCCCGTACCCCTGCAGTTTCTCGATCTGGCGCACCTTCTGCTCGATCCGGCTGCCGATCACCTGTGCCAAAAGGCCATGCAGCCCAGGATCGTGGTGGCGAATGCCGAAGGCCAGGATGTTGATGTCGCATAGATCCAGGTGGGGCTGGCTGCGCGTGCTGAACTCCAGCGCCGGCAGGACGTACACCCCGTGATCGTAGCCGGCAGCGATGGCCTCGTCGAGACCGATCACGCTATCGTGGTCGGTCAGCGCAATCACGCGAATGCCGCGCTCGGCGGCGAGCTGAACCAGCTCGCCAGGGCTGTCTGTGCCGTCGGACGCAGTGCTGTGTAGTTGCAGGTCAACGGGATAGCTCATGGAACCTCCAGGAGCCAGCGCCCTTCACCGTGGCTGCCCCAGGCGATGACTTTGCGCGGAACCACTTCGATGACGTCGTCGTAGTCGAGATCGGCTGCAATGTCCCAGTGATACTTGGCGAGAAATTGGGGCTGAAGTTCGGCGCGATGCTCTGGTGCAGGACGGGCGTCGCCCTCGATGATCAGAGCGTTGCTCGTATCGGCCAACGCCAGACTCACAGCTGGACAGGCGCGGATGTTGGCGGAGCGCACGGACCGGCGCCGCGTGACGACGAAGATGTGTCCGGCCCGCACAACGTGCCAGATTGGCGCCATGTGGGGGCGCCCATCCGGACGCATGCTGCTGAACCAGCATGCATCGGCCTGGCTGAAACGATCCAGAAGCGCCGTAAGTGTTGGATCATCGGCACGAGCAGGGTGGGTCGGCATGGTGTTGAGAAGCTGGTCAACGAATTCAGAGATCGTCTGTACGCCAGCAAGTATGGTACTACACCCTACAGCGTACGGCAATTGCGCGCCAAACAGTCAAATCGTGGCTCTGCTTGCGGCTCCTTCCTGCTATTGGCTTCATCCCTCAACGAAGCGCAGCCAACTGCTCTTCGAGTGTAGCTGGCGTCAGGATACCAGCATGGATGAACCCAATTTCGCCTGCCCGATTGACGAAGACCGTAGTTGGTAATCCACGCACCCCATAGCGTGTTTTGAGGACCCCGTCTGCATCCATTATAACCAGGGTATCCATTTCAAATTCCTCTGCGAATGGTGCAACGGTCTCCCGAGATTCCTGGACATTGACCGCCAAAAGAACCAGGTCTGCATCCTTTGATGCAGCACGCATCAATTCGGGCATCTCTATCCGACAGGGGCCACACCAAGTAGCCCAGAAGTTGATGATCACTGGCCTACCTTGTATGTCGCTCAAGCGTAGATGGCTGCCGTCCTCGAGAACCAGAGCGAAATCGGGGGCAGACGCGCCAACCTGCAGGGCAGTCCCACGCTCTTTGTCGGCAATGAGCTGGGCAGTTGGGTAGCCGCGCCCGATCCCACTTGGAAAGTCGATCAGCGCCCGCTTGGGCGCAGCATCCAGATTGGCTGTAGCGCCGCCGTTCGCGCATGCTGCCAACCAAAATGCTGCTGCCAGCAGGAATGTAGCCAGTCGATAGCGAGGCCGCCCAAGGGAGTATGTCGTATTCGGATGAACCCTCATGGTTTGTATCCTTTCTGCTGTCCATGCTGCCATTGCACCGATCGGAGTGAGCCACTTCAAACTGGCTGCACCGCTGCACAGCTTTTAGATTTTGCTGACGGTGCACCGTGATCCAGTTGGGATGCAACTGATCGAATGACCCGCCTGATGATTCAGGCGGGTCATTCCTTCTGAACTCTGGGCGATCAGCCCCATCACGCTCGCTTCGGCAGTGCCGCATCCAGGCTATTGCTCAGTCGGTTTCTCTGCATCGTTGCCCCACTCCTCCCATGATCCGTCATAGTTGCGTACATTGGAATATCCGAGTAGTTCTGAGAGCACAAACCAAGTATGCGCACCGCGCACGCCCGTCTGGCAGTAGGTAATGACCTGTTTCGACGGATCGAAGCCGGCTTTCTGATACAGATCGGCAAGATAGGTGACGTCTCTAAACAGACCACTATCTGGATCGACTGCCTGTACCCAGTCTACATTGATTGCGCCGGGAATGTGGCCGCCACGTGCAGAGCGTACATCAGTGCCAGCATACTCGCCTGGCCCGCGCGCGTCACATAGCACCGTTTCAGGATCGTCGAGGTGCGCAAGCACATACTCGCCAGAAGCCGTCAATTCAGGATCGGGATCATTCGCACTATAGGTTGTGGGTGGCAGCGGAGCCACTGGTTCAGTGCTTACGCTGTTGCCGTTCGCTACCCACTGCTTGATGCCACCATCATAGAGACGCACATCAGGGTGCTGGTAATATTTGAGAACCCAATAGGCGCGTGCAGCAAGTAGGTTATTGTTGCCATCGTAGACAATCAGCGTGTCATCGTTCTCGATGCCGAGACGGCTGAATAGCTCGCCCAGAGCTTCCTGCGTCAGGATCTGACCCCGGATCGAGTCGGCAGGATTGGTCAGGTCTTCACTAAGATTGATGTAGATCGCATTGGGCAGGTAGCCGGCGTCGTAATCCTCGCGTTTACCGGCAATCGCTAACAGGCGCACGTTGGGGTCGTCGAGATGGGCAGCGATCCAAGCCGTGTCAACGAGTGCGTCGGGGTTGGCAATCGTTGCTACAACAGGCTCGGATGCTGCGGTTGGCTGCGTACCTGTAGGTGGGGCAGATACACCCGCACAGGCACTTGCCAGCACTGCGAGCAACAGGATCGCTGCAAACCAAGAAAATCGCATACGCATAATGTTCTCCTTGAATTGGTTACCAATGGTTGAAACGAAAACAACTGTATGAATGACGTTGGCTATTTCCGTGTCAGCGTGATCTTCCACTCCGGCGACCCTGTCTCCTCGATCACAGCATCGTAGCCCAGGCGCACAGCCTGTGTGGGTATTGTGTCCAGCGCAGGTGCATGATCTGTCGTGACTACCAGACCCACATCATTCGGGCTGAGCCGCTTCAGCGCCTGTACGGTTTTCATCATGGGGTAGGGACAAATCTCTCCGCGGACGTCAAGTTCTTTGAACGACATCATTGCCTTCCTTTCTTTTACTCAATGTGTTGAATGATCTGCGTGCCAATCCAGGCACCTGCAGCCAGGCAGATGGCAAATACCCAGCCGTTTAGCGCCAGAGAAGGAATCGCCGAGAAGAACGCACCGATTGTGCAGCCCATGGCCAACGCAGCGCCGACGCCCATGAGGATGCCGCCGCCCGCCGCCTGTGCATAGCGTCGCTGCTCGCGTGGACGGCGAATCTTGAACTCGCCAGCAAAGAGGGCCGCAACAAAGGAACCCATCACCATGCCCCATACCATGAAGAACATGTGATGCAAGAAGCCACTTTCGCTGACATCAAGCGTACAGCCCGGCAGACTGTCGGCACCTAACAACTCGCCAGGGCCGATCCCAAGCGTAGCACTCAAACCGAGCATCCAGCGCGAAAGTTCGCCGGTGAAACCCCAAGGATGAGCGGCAAAGAAGAGCATGACATTGAGCGCCCCCAGGACAACCCCACCGGTCACCGCAGGCCAGCCGTGGACAAAGATCTGGCGCAGATTGTTGCCAATTCGTACCCGAAACTCTGCATCGCCGTGGCCGACAAAGGGCGTTTCTGGGATGACAACACCGCTGCGACTTTCCCACCAAACAACTAGCAGATAAACGCCCAGCAGCGCCAGCAATGTCAATGCAATGGCACTGCCGTGACCTAAATGCGCAGGCAACCAGATGCGCCAGCCCTCCGCAATAGAGACGTTCCACCACCAGTTCCACGTGTAGGAAGCCGCCAACAGCCCGACCAGAATGCCACCGAAGCTCACCCACGACGTGAGATAGCCCTCCCCCATACGGTAGACACTGCCCGAAACGCAGCCGCCAGCAATCACCATGCCAATACCGAAAAGTAGACCGCCAACGACAAGATGCAGGCCGATGGGCAGTACATTGGCTTCAGGCGGGAGAAAACCAAGCGCCGGGTTGGGCACCTGCTTGCTCATGACCAGCCCGAAGCCAAGTGTGGCTACGGCCAGCCCAGCCAAGACACCCTTCAGCGTACGCCCATGCTGGAGCAGGAATACATCGCGAAAGGCGGAAGCAAAACACATCCGGCTGCGCTGAAGTACGAAACCAAACGCCAAACCAAACAGCCAAAACAGCCCCATCTCGCTCGCCAGACTCGTTGCCATCATCCACAAGCCCAGCGCTGCTAGGCTTGCCAACATCCCTAAGCGAATGTTGGGTGCTAGACGCAACCATGCATTCTGTCCCCCCGCTCTATCTGTCAACGACTGTTTCTGGGTCGATTGTTGATTCATTGTACGAATTTCCTTTCTCCCGATTTCCGGCTCCTCAATATTCAATGGGCAGCTGTGAAATGGACTGCCATTCCAGCCATGAGCCGTCGTAGTTGCGTACCCGTGGATAGCCAAGATGGCGCAGCGACCAGTAAGTGTGCGCCGCGCGCACACCCGAACGGCAGTAGGTTACGATCTCCTTGCCGGGCGTAATGCCAGCCTGTTGCAAGTCCGCCAACAATTCAGTATCAGGCCGCAGTGCCTCCCAGTGACCGCTAGGAACTGCATTCAGCCAATCCCAATGCACAGCGCCGGGAATATGCCCCTCTGCAAACTCTTTGGCGCTCCTTACATCGACAATCACCACCTCTGGGTCACTCAGATGCGTGTGCAGCCACGTCCAATTGGCAATCGTGCTGTCGTCCGATTGGATGACAGGGGTGCCAGACGATCCATCACGCAGCGCTTCGACCGTTTCGAGCGAGATCGGCCGGCCTTCCGCTTGCCACTGATCCCATCCTCCCGTCAACAGTGTTGCCCTAGAAATGCCGTAACGCACCAATGACCACAGCACACGTGTGGCCGCCAGACCCCAGTTGTCGTCATATGCGACAATTGCAGCACCGTGCCGAATGCCAAGCCGCCCCAGTTGATGCGCGAAGGCCGCTGGGGGCAGCAGCATTCCGGGTACACCGGCCACTGTACTGCTCAGCATCTGCAGATCGACATGCACCGCCCCCGGAAGGTGGCCTTCGGCGAAGTGCGCTCCATCCCGTACATCCAACAAGCAAAGTGCCGGATGCCTCAAATGCTCGGATAACCAGTCGGTTGTGATGACCAGGCCAGGAAGTTGCAATTTGCTGCTCGCACCAGACTCAGCCGTAGTTTCTTTCACCTCATATTCGACAGCCGTCATGTGATCGTCCTTGTCTGTTCATGATGAAAATAAAAAGCGTCGCCGGACTCCGGCGACGCAAAAAAAAAGCGCTCAGGGTTGCTGAGCGCTTCTACAATCTCAGACGACCCTCACCAGACTTGACCGACGCAGAGGTCTGTGAGGCTCGCATACCTTCAGGCTATGGCATCCCATGCTCTGTCAGGAGTGCAGGCTCACGCCTCCGCTCTCGACAGGTACAACAGGACTGATGTTGAAAAAATACGGTAGTCTCGGCCAATCGAACGACTATCATCAAAAGCTCGCCGCGTACTAAGCTGTAACGTAGGTCATTACTGCTTGCCATTCCAGCAACTAAGATGCGAGTTTACACAAGCATTTGTTTGCTGTCAAATCAAGTTGCTTGTGATGATTGCACTATTTTATAGGGTTGTTTGCTATTTCTCACCAGCCACTGCCAGCAAAATCCGCTGCTACTGCTGCTGCCTGGTACGCAGGCGTCCCTATCCGATGCGGTTGTTCCCAGTTCGATGTTGCCATTGCGACAAGTTTCCGTTTGTTTGGCAAAATGATGGCGCTCGCCTATGAACGATTGCGCAAAATTCAAAAAAGGAGTCATATGACCAAATATATCTTTGTCACAGGGGGCGTTGTATCCGGCCTTGGAAAAGGTGTCACGGTTGCGTCGTTGGGCACGATTCTCAAAGCACGCGGGATCAAAGTCTCTACCATGAAGTTGGATCCATATTTGAATGTGGATCCAGGCACGATGTCGCCCTACCAACACGGCGAAGTCTTTGTCACCGAGGATGGCGCTGAGACTGACCTCGACCTGGGACACTATGAGCGCTTCGTCGACGTGAATTTGTCCAAACTCAGCAATATCACGAGCGGCCAGATCTACATGGCGGTGCTGGGGCAGGAACGGCGCGGTGACTATCTGGGTGGTACGATTCAGGTCATCCCGCATGTGACCAACGAGATCAAGCGACGAATCGGCCTCGCCGCGCGGGCAGGTCACGCCGATGTGTTGATCGTCGAAATTGGCGGCACCGTCGGCGACATCGAGGGGTTGCCATTTCTGGAGGCGATCCGGCAGATGCGCAAAGACCTGGGACGTTCCAACACCATGTATGTCCATGTCACATGGCTGCCCTATCTGGCGGCCAGCAAGGAACTGAAGACGAAACCAACCCAGCACAGCGTACGTGAACTGCGGGGTATCGGCATTACACCCGACGTCATCGTCCTGCGTAGCGACCATCCTGTTGAGGATGATGTGATCGGGAAGACCGCGCTCTTCTGTGACGTCGACCGAGAGGCTGTTGTCCCGCTCGTCACCGCCGACACGATCTACGCTGTGCCCCTGAGTCTTGAAGAGCACGGATTGGGTGCCTGGACGGTGCAGCGGCTGGAATTGACCGAGCAGATGGCAGCCTTCGAAGGGCTGCAGGGGTGGAGGCACTTTGTCCACGATCTGCGCCGCGAGAAGCCGGTTTTGCGCATTGCACTCGTGGGCAAATATGTGGAACTGGAGGATTCCTATCTGAGTGTCAAGGAATCTTTGATCCATGCTGCGCTGGCCTGCGGCTGGGATGTGGATATTGCCTGGGTCAGTTCGGAAGAACTCGAGAAGGGACGCGGGCTCGAGCAACTGGAGAATGTCGATGGGATTGTTGTGCCGGGTGGCTTTGGCTACCGCGGCATCGAAGGCAAAGTGGTCGCCGCTCGCTATGCTCGGGAGCGCCGCGTTCCCTATCTTGGACTCTGCCTGGGCATGCAGGTCATGTGTATCGAATTTGCCCGCTATGTTGTTGGCAATGACGAACCCAACAGCACCGAATTCGATATCAGCACAGAATACCCGGTCATCGACCTGATGCCCGATCAGCGCGATATCGCAGATATGGGTGGCACCATGCGGCTTGGCATCTATGACTGCCAGCTGAAGCCAGACACCAAAGCGTATGCCGCCTATCATGCGCTGGGATACGGCGATATCGTGCAAGAACGCCATCGCCATCGCTTCGAATTCAACAACGCCTACCGATCCCAATTGGAGGGACGGGGGATGGTCTTCAGCGGACTGTCGCCGGACGGGCGCCTCGTGGAGATCGCCGAGCTGGGCGATCATCCGTTTATGCTCGGCAGCCAGTTTCATCCCGAATTCAAGAGCCGCCCCAATAAACCGCATCCGCTTTTCCGTGCGTTCGTTCAGGTGACGAGCGCTCGCCATGAAGCACGCAGCGCTGGGCCAGATACAGTGGTGGCTGCGCCAGACAACCTGGTGTAGCTGCAAGCATTCGACGCATCGGGGGAAAAGGGGTTTTGCGCTCCTGGTCGTGTGGTTGTCGATCCGAATGTTTTATGACATAATTTGATGTGAGACAAGTGTACGCAGACAAACAAGCTGTCAGTTGTATACGGGAGTACAGAGCGATGTCCGGTCATTCAAAGTGGTCCACGATCAAGCGCAAGAAGGGTGCAGCCGATGCTGCGCGTGGCAAAATTTTCACGCGACTGGCTCGCGAAATACAGATCGCCGCACGGAACGGCGCCGATGCGAATTCCAATTTCACCCTGCGCCTGGCCATTGAGCGGGCTCGTGCCGAGAATATGCCCAAGGACAATATTGAACGGGCGATTCGCCGTGGGGCTGGGCTCGAAAAAGATGGCGTCGAAATCGAGACGATTGTCTATGAAGGCTATGGGCCGCACGGTATCGCAATGCTGGTGGAATGCCTGACCGACAACCGCAATCGGACGATCTCTGAGGTGCGCCGTGCCTTTACCAAGGCGAACGGCGCGCTGGGTGAACCGGGTTCTGTTGCGTGGCAGTTTACAGAAAAAGGATATTTCGCTTTCAATCGCACCGACGACGACGGCGAGGCGTTGAATATCGAGCCGGATGCCGTTTTCATGGCCGCACTGGAGGCGGGCGCCGAGGATGTAGAGGTCGGCGACGATGTCGTCGAAGTCTACACGGAACGAACGAGCTTTGCACAGGTCAGCCAGGCGCTGGAAGAACTGGGGCTGGAGCCAAGCCAGGCGGAGCTTGTCATGAAGCCAAACACAACGCTCGAACTGGGCGCTGAAGAAGCCGGGGCCGTGCTGAATCTGATCGATGCCCTGGAAGAATTGGACGATGTGAACAAGGTCTGGCACAACCTCGAACTGACCGAGGAGGTCGTCGCCCAATTTGCGTAGGTTCCATTCGATCGGATGGCAGCGTGACCCGATACGGTCGCCTTTCTCTTTTGGCCCCCGCAGTACGAAAGGGACAAAGTGGCCGTAGCGATCACCCGCGCCGTGCTTGGCATTGACCCCGGCACAGCTATCACCGGATACGGCGTTGTCGGCGAAACGCCGGCTGGCGACTTCGTGCTGCTGGCCTGTGGTGTCATCCGTACGCAGGCCGGTGAACCCATGGACCTACGCCTGTTGGAGTTGTTTCGCGATATGCAGGCGATTATTGCCGAGTTCAAGCCCGACGAGGTGGCAGTGGAAAAGCTCTTCTTCGGTCGCAATGTGACCACGGCAATTTCGGTCGGCCAAGCACGCGGCGCCATCTTGCTGTCGGCAGCGTTGGCGGGTGTCCCGGTCGTCGAATACACACCAGCAGAGGTCAAACAGGCCGTTGCTGGCTATGGCAACGCGGAAAAGCAGCAGGTTCAGACAATGGTCAGACAACTTCTCCGGCTGGAGCAAGCCCCAACGCCCGACGATGCTGCCGATGGTGTCGCCATTGCCCTGTGCCACTTGCAGACTGCCTATTACGCTCGTTTTGTGTGATAGGCCCTTAAAAGGGCAGTTCGATCACAAATTCTCTATGCTGTGCGCTGGATACACTGACGCACAACGGCTATCCTACTCAGGCAGGTGAAATCGACAGGTATGACACGCTCCAATTTTCTGCAGACTGTCCTGCCGGCAAACGATATCACTGTACTGGTCGTCGATGATGAAGAATCCCTGCGCAATCTTCTCCAAATTTCCTTGCTGCGCCAGGGCTACCAGGTTCTGGTGGCCCGCAATGGGCGTGAAGCGCTTGAGGTCGCAGCAACGAAGAAAATTGATTTGATGTTGCTGGATATCATGATGCCAGAAATGGATGGCTTTGCGACCTGTATGGAAATGCGCAAGCGAAGTGACGTGCCTATTGTCATGTTGACCGCGTTGAATCGGCCTGAAGATATCGTCCATGGCTTCAACTTGGGGGCAGACGACTACATCACCAAGCCTTTTACCTTTCGCGAGGTGGAGGTTCGCCTGCAGGCGATCTTGCGGCGTGTGTACTGGAGCCAGGTGCGTACGGAATCGTCGGTGCTGACCGCCAACGAAGTTGTTCTCGACGACGACGCACATCAGGTGCTGGTCCGTGGCGAGGCGGTTCATCTGACTCCTATCGAATATCAATTGTTGCACTACATGATGTCCGTGCCGGATCGCCCGATCAGCAAGGATGCACTCTTTCAACATGTTTGGGGCTACGATATGGCGGGCGGCACCAACCTGGTGGAAGTTGCCATGCGTCGCCTGCGTGAAAAAATTGAAGAAGATCCCTCCCAGCCTGTATACTTGTTGACAGTCCGCGGCGCAGGGTACAAGTTCAACTCGGAGGGGAATTCCTCTCCGATGGTATGAAAACTGGCACATGCCTACCCACACATTGCCGGCGGCCAAGGAACGGAAACGATGCTGCGCATTGTGCGAGGAAAGGTGGCTCTGCGGCTCAAAGACGCCCTGGTAGTGGATACAGGCGGGACATCGGGCGGCATAGGCTTCAAAATTGCAGTGCCGGAACCGACAGTAGCCCGTTTTCAGGAGGGTGCTGCTGTTTTCTTACACACATATCTCCAGGTGCGCGAAGACGCTCTCTCGCTATTCGGTTTTGAAACGGAAGAAGAACTTGCCGTCTTTGAACTGCTGCTGACGGTGAGCGGCGTCGGCCCGAAGGTAGCGCTGGCTACGCTGAGTACGCTGATCCCCGACGCCTTGCGGCTGGCTATTGTCAACAATGAGCCAGCCATGATTGCCCGGGTTCCTGGAGTGGGCAAGCGCACCGCTGAGAAGATTGTGGTGGAGTTAAAGGATAAGATCAAGGCCCCTGAATCAGGGATCGAGGCGCTTGCCAATATGAGTGTGGCAGATGCCGAGGTGATCGACGCGCTGATTGCCCTCGGATACAGCGTCGTCGAGTCGCAGCGCGCCGTGCAGGCATTGCCCAAAGATGTCACACAGGTTGAGGAGCGTCTGCGGATCGTATTGCGTAATTTCAGCGCATGACCCCCCCTGCCAGCCAAATTCATTGCCGACCAGCCCTGAAATCTTTGACAGCCTCTAGAGCCATCCCTATAATTCGACAGCTTATGCTGCAGTCAGCATCTTGCCGATGGATTGCTGATCGATGTCGGCATGTCTGTCGATTGGATCCAATGAACGGGTAACAAGGGAAATCTTATGGCCGAAGTACAGACCCTGCGCAAGGGCAATATTTATGAAGAGGATGGGCAACTCTGGCGCGTCCTCGAATATCAACACATCAAGGTGGCACGCGGCGGTGCGACAATCCGGCTCAAACTGCGTAACGTACGTACCGAGTCGACGGTCGAGAAGACTTACAGCAATGGAACCCGTGTCAATGACGTCGAACTGGACAAAGCGAACGTTCAATATCTTTACAATGACGGCCAGTTCTATCACTTCATGAATATCGAGACCTTTGAGCAGTTGGCCCTGGGCCCCGATGTCATGGAAGATGTGAGGGATTTCCTGCTCGAGAACGAAATTATTAGTCTGGAAAGCTATGAGGGCGAACCGCTCTCGCTGAAATTGCCGACTGCTGTTGACTTGAGAGTCGTCTGGGCCGAAGCCGCCATTGCCGGCGACACCGCCAACTCGCCAACAAAGCAGGTGGAACTGGAGACTGGGTTGCGCACCCAGGTGCCCATGTTTGTCCAGGAAGGTGACGTCATTCGGGTCGATACCCGGGATGGAAGCTACGTGACGCGGGTGAAACAGTAACGCCTGCCATCCGCAGACCCGACTGCTGTGCGCCAGAACGACCCGTATTTGCCCGAAACAGGTGGTCTGGCTATACTGTAGAGACATTTTCGGTTGCCGTTGTAGCTCAGCCGGTAGAGCGGCGCACTCGTAATGCGCAGGTCAAGGGTTCGAGTCCCTTCAACGGCTCACAGTCGCCTTCCCATGCGGGGAGGCGATTTTGCTTCGGAACCAACAGCGGCCGAACGACGTTATTCGGGGCGTGCTTGGCGGTGCAAGCGCACTGGGAATTGACAAAGGTTGTGCGGCAGGCTAGACTTCGCACTGCAGAAAGCTACTATCTGCGGCGATCTGCGGAGCGCTTGACCGCCTGGAGTGGAGGCAGAGATGTCCAGTCACTCGAACGTCAAGACGATGGACTATGCAGTGGACATGCTGACATATAATTCAAGAAAACCCACTGGCGCAGAATCATCGATGAAAACAGAACGCGGTCTATCCGCGCGCCTCAATGGTGCAATGGCTGCCCCCAGTATTGGCCCGCTTCTACGCGAGCGACGCGAGGCGATGGGCGTGACGCTAGCCGAGGCGGAAGTTGCAACCCGGATTCGCCAAAAGTACCTCTCTGCACTGGAGTCGGATGAATGGGACCTCGTGCCCGGTGAAGTTGTCGGCCGTGGTTTCTTACGCAACTATGCAACCTATCTGGGGCTTGAACCCACCGAAATGATCGAGCGCCGACGCGCAACCGCCGATGAATCCCTCGCCGCTGCGTTGGCCGATACCAGTGCCGGATCTGCATTGCCGCCGGATCGCTCCATCGACTATCGTCCAAAAGATGTCGCCTTGCGCGATGAGACGGAAGAACTGGAAGCACCACGCCGGATTAATCTCGTTCCTCTGGCCGTGCTGTTGGCCGTTGTCGGTGTTACTGCGTTGGTCTGGTGGTCGGTGACACAATTCGGCGATCAGGTTACGGACGGCCTCCGCGCAGTGCAGGAGCAGATTATCGCCTGGCAGCAGCCTGTGCCGACCCGTGAGCCGGCTGCCACAGCGGCGACCAATTCACTGCCTGAGAATCTTGTGGCGCCAACCATGGCGGCGAATACACCAGAAAGTGTGGCGGTGCCTGAGGTAGAGGCACCGCCTGCCGAGCCGGCAACTGTCGCACTACAGCCCACTGCCGCGCCTATGGCAACTGGCGAGTCCACCCCGGTCGCAACCGGCATCACCATTCTGGGATTGTTGCCGACTCCGACGCCTCAGCCAGAGATTCCGACACCGATTCCAGCGCCGCCAACCGCTGCGACGGCCAACACAGCCGCCAACTTGCGTGCCGCGCCCAATTTAGAAGCCGCAGTCGTCGGCGGCGCCGCTGAAGGGGAAATATTGACGATTACCGGCCAATCTCCTGATGGAGCCTGGTATCAACTACAAAGCGGGGCGTGGATTTTTGCACAATTGGTGGGCAATCCGCCAACCAATCTGCCGGTCGTGCCCGTCCCGTAAGACTCGTACCGTATACATCCGATGCACATACGGCAGACAAAGGCGTGCAGCGGCTATACCGGCGTTGCTGCTGCATGGAAGTCGGGAACTGCCTCGATCGGGACGACGTCAGCTTCTCCGTTTTCAGCTTGAACCAGCTTGTAGACCTTTGCTGCCTTGTCGGTCATCAGCACGCCGTGCAGATGGTCGATCTCGTGCTGGAAAATCCGCGCTAACCAATCGTACGCCTTGATGCGAATCTCTTTGCCGTTTCGGTCCTGCGCCTTGACCACAATCTGCGTCGCTCGCTCGACATCAGCGGCAAGGCCAGGCATGCTCAAGCATCCTTCCTGGCCGATATCCGTTCCCTTTTTCTTGATGATCTCAGGATTGATAATCTCGTAAACACGCTGTGTGTGCTCGGGATCATCTTCGTCTTCAGGGTATTCGATGACAGCAATGCGCTGGCCAATGCCAATCTGTGGTGCCGCTAACCCCACACCAGGTGCCTTGCGCATCGTCTCGAGCATGTCATCGAGAAGCTGATGCAGCGATGGGCCAAAGTCTCTCACCCTGGCAGCAGCCTGTAGAAGTACCGCACTGTCTGTATCGTACACTGTCACAATCTGTCGTAGTGCCATCATTCCTCACGAGTAGCCCGGAGATCCACTGTCGCTGCTAACAAAGGTCATACCTTGCCCCTACACCCCACCACTGTAGCATCTCTTCTGCCACGCATCGTAGTAGGAAGGCGCACGTTTGTCAAGCGAATGCCCTTTTCCCCGCTTCACAGCCACTGTCGGCAACGCTTCGCTTTTGTCAGGTGTGCCGGCCAAAGTGACCGTTACTTTCACCCTGGTAGCACGTCTCCATTGAATGAAGGGCAGTGAAGCTGTGCGAATAAATGGCGCCAAAATCGCGCGTTGCCATTGCCTTCTACCCTATCATTTCTGTGTACCGCTACGAACAGGAGAACTGCGATGCGTTCCTATATTCGCCCATTCTTACTCCTGCCGGCGTTGATTGTTGCCTTGGTTGTAATTCCAACTGTGGTATTGTCAGCTGCCGGTACTGGTTCCGCCGCAATGATACCCTCAGCGCTTGCTGAGGCGCTTGCACCTGAAGGTTCCCTTGATTGGCAATTTAATTTGACCGACGACAGGCAGGGCGTCGTGCTGTATAGCACGGTGCCAACTCCTACGCCAACACCTACGCGGATGCCTGCCCCGCCGACACCGCGTCCACCTGTGCCGTATCCAAACCCCACACTGGCGCCTTCCAGCAGGACTGCAGGCGCTGATCAGGCCATGGTCTATCCTAACAAGATTATCAAGGTCATTGGCGATCGGCTCTCGTCTACCGTGTATGCCTATACCGAGAACAGCGCACTCTATCGCTCCAACGACAACGGCCGTGTCTGGTATGTGGTTCAGGCCAATCCGGATGTCGACGACTTCGTCATGAGCGCGGCCAACCCGGATATCCTCTACAGCGGAAAAGGTGCGGACTGTGACGATCCAGATGCCGCAAACGAACCGCTGTACATCTCTAAAGATGGCGGCTACAGTTGGGAGGAAGTACCGACGGGGATGAACCTGCGCCCACTGCTGATCCACGGCGCTGACGCCAATTCCCTCTTTGCAGCTGACTGTGACATGCTCTATTTGAGCGCGGACGGCGGCACGAGTTGGATGGCGAAACCCGATAACTCGATGGCTCAACTCTGGAGCAGCTACCGGGTAGTCGCCATGGCCGATGCGTCGCTCGTCGGCGATCCGGAACCCAACGCGCCGCACTGGGATCAGATCTATGTCATCGGCAACAATGCCGCCGGTGAAGGGGTCATTGCATTCACCGGTGACCAGGGCAATAGCTGGGCGAACATTACCGACTTGAACCGCGTACCAGAGACGTTGACTGCGCTCTCCGTAGACGAACGCGTGGCAGGGAAGCTCTGGCTTGTCACCCGCGATGGTGTTTTGTCGACCGATGACTTCGGGGTCAATTGGGCACTTTCCGATCGCGGGCTGCGGCAGATCATCGCAACCACCGGTGGTAGCCTCAACGACATCACGTATGCCTTTGACGGTAATCTCTATCTTGCCACCTCCAACAGCCTGTATGTCAAGACGATAGGCGGGACGCAGTGGAAGAAACTGGGCGGTATTTCGTTTGGCACGGACAATGCCGTCAGCCTCCTGCTGACTGATACGGATCCAACCCGGCTTTGGGTCAGTAGTGAGGACGAGGGCGTCTTTCGGTACATTATTGCGCCTGACGAAACGGAAGGTCGATAGAAACCAGGATGGAGCGAGTTCGCTCTATCGGCAGCGACGGCGCCCGAAAATGCTGGTTTCCTAAATCCCATCACTGCCGTGGCTTCATGCCCAGCAGCCGAAGGCCATTGGCTACGACGATCAAGGTGCTGCCCTCGTGGCCGACAACACCCAACGGTAGCGGCAGCAGGAAGTCCGCAATGAACAGCGGCAACAGAATCGTGCTCAAGACAAGTGCGACAATCACGCTCACCGAGAAGATCACATTCTGGCGAATGATGCGTTCGGCTTTGCGGCTCAGTTGCAGCGTGAAGGGCAGCTTGGACAGGTCACTGGACATCAGTACCACATCCGCTGTCTCCAACGCAACGTCGGTGCCGCCAGCGCCCATGGCAATGCCGACCTGCGCCGTTGCAAGCGCTGGCGCATCGTTCACACCGTCACCGATCATGGCGACGTTACCTTGCTTGCGCAACTCTTTCACTAATTCGAGCTTCTGTTCGGGCAACAGGTCGGCATAGACTTCGTCGATGCCGACCTGACCGGCAATGTAGCTGGCCGCCGCGTGATTGTCCCCTGTCATCATCACAATGTGCCGGATGCCATTGGCGCGCAGTTGCTTGACCATCTCCCCTGCATTGGCTCGCAGCGCATCGGCTACGGCAATGTAGCCCATGACTTCCCAATCGCGGTCGGCACCCAGTGTGTCAGCCACCGTGCTTCGTCGCACCACGAGCATCACGGTCTTGCCTTGGCGTTGTAAGGCATTGCCGATCATGCGAATTGCCGGCGACAGCTCCATTTCTTGATTCATGAACAGCCGATCGTTGCCAATATACAGGGTCTCGATATGGCCGCCGCGGTCAAAGCGCGCCATGATCCCCTCCCCTGGCAGCGCCCTGAAATCAATTGGTTTGTCCAACGGCAGGCCCAGTTCACTGGCCTTTTCAAGCACCGCCTTGGCGATGTGGTGCTCGCTCAGTGTCTCGGCGCTGGCTGCGACTCGCAGCAGATTCTCGACGGTATGACTGGTGAGCGGATGGATATTCGTCACGACCGGGCGACCGGGCGTCAACGTGCCCGTCTTGTCGAAGGCGATGATGTCCGTCTTGCCCATGAGTTCCAGATAGGCGCCGCCCTTGAACAGGACGCCCTGCCGGGCTGCAGCCGCAATCGCACTCAGCGCACTGGCCGGTGTACTGATCACCAGCGCACATGGACTCGCCACGACCAACAGCGTCATGGCGCGATAGAGCGTCGTCGAAAACGGCTCGTCGAGCAAAAAATAGGGTAGAACCATGGCCAGCAGCGTGGCGCTGATGACGGCATAGGTGTAGGGCTGGCTGAAGCGGTCGATGAATTGCTGGGTGGGCGTGGCATCCTCGCGTGCATCCTGCACCAGCGTGATGATGCGGCTCAGCGTGCTCTCGGATGCCAGCTTGGTCACCTCGATCTCCAGCGCTCCGCCGCCATTGATCGTGCCGGCAAAGACCTGGTCGGCGGCATGTTTGCTGACCGGCAGGCTCTCCCCCGTGATGGCACTCTGATCGATACTGCTGCTCCCGCCGATGACGACGCCGTCCACTGGCAGGCGATCGCCCGGTCTGACCAACACGATGTCGCCAATGACCAGTTCTTCAACCGGTACAACCATCTCGCCACGATCACGCCGTACCAGCGCCGTGGCCGGCCGTAACTTGCCAAGCGACTCGATGGCCTTGCGCGTGCGACCCATCGCGTAGGTCTCCAGCGCCCCACTCAGCGTAAAAAGAAAAAGCAGCAGGGCGCCTTCCACCCACTCGTTGATCAGTGCAGCCCCCAGTGCTGCAGCCAGCATCAGAAAGTCGATGTCGAACTTTCCCTCCCTGGCCTGCGCCCACGCACCGACAAAGCCTGAATAGCCACCCGCCACAAATGCGATCACGGCCAGCGTTGTGACCGACCACGCCGGCAGGGCGCCCGTCACCTCACCGCCGAGCCAGCCGGCGAGCAGTGCTGCCAATGTGATGCCGGCCAGCACAAATTCATAGTTTTCCTTCCAGAATCCGAGCGTGCGCCATGCGGGTCGCTCACCGGATGAAAGTGCCTGGTATGCTGTATTGCCTTCAGCGGTCGAGGTCGTCATGAACTTCTCCTCTTCTTGGGTGCAGACCCTGCATACAGAGGTGCCTGCTCGGTGGTATCAGCAATCCTCAGTCAGGTTGTCTGCTGGTGGGCTGGCTGGCCAGTTTCCGAATCTCGGCCAGACGCTGAGCACGGCACTCAGCGCAGAAGCCGACGAGATCGACTTTGGCGGCTGCAGTCTGAAATCCTGTCTCGTGCAGCACCCTCTCGCCCAACAGGTTTACATCGAGCTGTCCGCGGAAGTCGATGATCGTGTGGCAGCGCAGGCAAATCAGATTGACGTGCGGCTCTGGGTTGGTGTCGTAATGAATCTGATCGGACCCAAAACTGATCTCGACGATTGCGCCAAGTTCCTGCAACACGTTGAGCGTATTGTAGACGGTTGCCCGGCTGATTTCTGGATGCGTGAGCGCCAAGTCTTCGTAAAGATCATAGGCAGAAGGGTGGCGGTCGGTCATAGCAAGCCATGTGCAGATCGCTCTTCGTTGGGGAGTGAGCCGTAGCCCAGCCTGCTTAAGAACTTGCAGGAGACGGTCGTTTTTTGCCTGCGTCATGCTGCTTTCCACGTCTGTCTCCATCTTGTTTTCTCTTGTCCGCCGGCCATCTTGGTGGCCGCCCAAATCCTACGTTCCGATCGTTGCAGAGCTGTCTTCGCCATGATCTGACGCGTTATTTTAGAATGAATCCAATGTAGGGTGATGATAGCACCGACCGGCATGCCAGTCAATTTGAGTTTAGACTGATTCTAATGAGTGCGGGTAGCTTCACCCCCTGGTAGAGTTGAAATTGTCGGCAGTGTTGATTTTCCTTTGACATGCCCTGTGAACTCTGCTAAGATCGCCACGCATTTTGACTGGAAATCAGGTAAACTGACCTATGATCCGCTATGTTGTGACATCTGCCATGTTTCTAGTGATATTCTGTTGGCTGCTGCTCAGCTACATGCCACAGGTCGCTGGTCGCCTGCCGCAGCTTTCGCTCAACGGCGAGATCGGCACAGGGTTGTTGCCCCTGTTGACAGCCTTGACCCTGCTGGTGTTCTTGGTTCTTCAGGCTGAACTTGTCGGTGCGACGATCAGGATGTTTCGTTGCCGCCGCAATTCCGTTGAGGGGGAAGCGATTGCACTTTTCCGCCTGACGCACGGCCGAGAAGTGTTCTGGACCATAGTTCCTCTGCTGTCAACGGTTGCCTTGGTGGGGTGGCTGTGGGCAGCACGTCCGTAAATCTGCCCACGGCTGTGAAGCAAGATTACGGTAGCTTGTGTTGTAATGTTGTAAAACATTCTTGTTTGACATACAGCATGTTGTGATTCTCACTGACTAGCAATACAGGAGTAAGAGAAACGATGCTGAAGTTGCCTCAGACATCAACTGACCGTCGACATTTTATCATTGTCGGGGTTCTGACCGTGGTTGGCACGGTCGTCCTGGGATTCTTTTTACTAGCAATCTTGCCGGTCAAAGCGCAGAACTCGGTTCAAGCTGAGCCAATTGCCTGGCTCTTCCAGGTGCACGTCTGGCTGATTGCCTTCCTTTTCTCATTAGTTGTCGCCTTCATGCTCTACTCACTCTTCGTCTTCCGCCGTCGCAAGAATGACGACTCGGACGGGGAACACTTCGAAGGAAATACGGCTCTTGAGATCATCTGGACCGTCGTGCCGCTGGTACTGGTCGTCGTCTTCTCATTCATTGGTATTCAGACCCTGAATGATACGACGAGCGGCGGCAATGAGATTCAGGTGAAGGCGACCGGCTTGCAGTGGTCATGGAGGTTTGATTATCCGAACGGTGTGACGAGCGCTGAGATGGTGTTGCCGGTCGATAAACCTGTCCTGATTTCTCTGGAAGCACAAGATGTCATTCACTCATTCTGGGTGGCGGAATGGGGGCCGAAGCAGGATCTCGTGCCTGGTATGACTACGACGCTCCACATCACGCCGAACACGGTGGGCGAATATAAGCTGCGCTGCACTGAACTGTGTGGTCTCTCGCATTGGAGCATGTTGGCGGACGTTCGCGTCGTACCGGAGGACGAATATACGGCGTGGATGGATCAAAAACTGGCCGAGCAGAATTTGCAGACGGTCAGTCGATAGGATTGCTGGGTTTTCATCTGCAATCAGACGCTTTTCGAAGCATCCCTGAGTTGTCCAGTAGGTGCGTGAAGGAGAGAAACCGACTATGAGACTAACCTCTCTTGGACTGGTGCGTGGACTCATCGGCTACTTTGTCGGTCTTGTCATCGGCATGGCAGTGGTTGTGGCTGGGCGCCTTCTGTTGGGAATGGAGGCGTGGAACCCGGAAGCTGTCTGGGTTGGCGGCATCATCTCTGCGCTGATGGGTTTCCTACTAGCGATTGGTGCTATGTCGGACTGGTTCACGTGGATGCGTGGTGGCGACACCCCACTCCGGCATGGACCGCCAGAAGGGAAACCGGCATGGACGCGCTACTTCGCGGTGGACTACAACCACAAGGTGATCGGAATTCAGTATGGTGTTACCGGCCTGATCTTGTTATTGGTCGGCGGTAGTTTTGCCCTGGTTTTCCGCACCGAGCTGGCCGACACCGGCATCTCTTTCCTACAACCCGGCACGTACAACACCTTCCTGAGCATGCACGGCTGGGTTGCCTTGGCCGCTATCTTGCTCGGCGTCGGTGGCATGGCCAACTATCTGGTGCCGCTGATGATCGGCGCTGAGGACATGGCCTTCCCACGCTTGAATGCCTTCGCCTACTGGATCAACGTACCGGCTGTTATCACACTGCTGCTGAGCATGCTCTTCGGCTGGGATTCGGGGTGGACGGCCTACCCACCGTTGAGCCTGCGTGGCCCGGTTGGTTACCAGTTTATGTTCCTGGCAATTTTCGTCGTCGGCCTGTCGTCCATTCTGGGCTCGCTCAACATCATTGTGACGATGCTGATGATGCGCCCCAAGGGAATGACGCTCTTCCGCATGCCGATTTTCTGCTGGGCAATTCTGGCGACGAGCCTGATTCAGCTCACAGCGACGCAGCTCATCGGTCAGGCTTTCCTGATGCTCTCCTTCGAGCGCTCGCTGGGCATGCCATTCTTCAATCCACTGTACAACGCAGCTGGCGAGAATATCGGCGGGCAGCCGTTACTCTTCCAGAATCTCTTCTGGTTCTACTCGCACCCGGCTGTCTATGTCTTTGTGCTGCCCGGTCTTGGGGTGATCAGTGAACTGCTGCCCGTCTTCTCCCGCAAGCCCCTCTTCGGTTACCGCTGGGTAGCTCTCTCAAGCCTGGCGATTGCCCTGGTAGGTTTTCTGGTGTGGGGGCATCACATGTTCACGTCGGGCTACCAGCCCTACCTGCGTGTGGTCTTCATGATCTCGACGCTGCTGGTGGCGGTGCCGACAGGCGTCAAGTTTTTCAGTTGGCTGGGCACGTTGTGGGGCGGCCGGTTGACCTTCCCAACGCCTATGCTCTTCACATTGGGTGCCATCTCAGTCTTCCTCATCGGTGGTCTGAGCGGCCCGATTCTGGCGACAGCGGCGACCGATCTCTTCCTGCACGATACCTACTTCGTGGTCGGCCACTTCCATGCCACGATTTTCGGCGGCTTCGTCTTCCCATTCTTCGCTGCCATTTACTTCTGGTATCCGAAGATTACCGGGCGCATGTACAACGAGACGTTGGGCAAGATTCACTTTTGGCTCATGACGCCAGGCTTCTGGCTGATGAGCTTGGCGCAGATGACTACCGGCACCATGGGCATGCGCCGACGCATCGCCGACTACGACCCAGCGCTCGGCGTGGAGAATATTCAGCTTCTGGTCACGATCTCTGGCTTCATCATCGCCTTCTCGATCTTGATCATGATCTACAATCTGTTCACTAGTGCTGAGATTGGCGCAACCGCTGGGAATAATCCCTGGCGTTCGCGGTCACCGGAATGGCAGATTCCGTCGCCCGTGCCGGAGCACAGCTACGCCAAGCCCATCTCTGTGGTTGGCGACCCGTATGACTATGGCCTGGCTGGGTCTACCTACATCGCAATGGCAGGCGCTGGTGATGACTGAGTGATTGGTTGTGCTCCTATTGTTCGTTTGTTGCCCCCGCTATCAGGGGGGAGCACGAGCAATGGGAGCACCCATATCGAAGGATACCTCTTATGGCACAGAAGCAAAACACACATAAACAGAGCGGATACGCTCAAGTCATCATCATTGGGATTATCCTGGCTGTGTTGACGGTGATCGAGTACTTCATGGGACTCTACCATGTTGGCGCAACGTTGCTCATGTTGATCGCCGCGCTGAAGGCAATCCTGGTTATCTACTTCTTTATGCACGTGAGCCGCTTGTGGACAGCGGAAGGAGAGCACTAGACCATGGCCGCTGTCACAACTACTGCGCCTGCAGCCAACCTGCACGTCCTCGACAAGGATGCCCACGCCGGACATGACAACTATGCGCACCAATTGCGCATGAACCGCCTGGGACTGTGGCTCTTCTTTATTTCGGAAGCCTTCCTGTTCGGTGGTTTGCTGGCGACACGGTTCTATCTGTGGGGCGCCGATTCTCGTCCAGAGCTCGACCAGACGATCGGCCTGATTGTCACGTCCGTGCTTCTGGTCAGCAGTATCTCTATGCGCCTGGCTGAAACGGCTATGGAGCGGGGCGATCGCAGGGCGTTTTCGATTTTTATCCTGGTGACTGCTGTATTCGGCACGATCTTCCTCGGCGGCGTGATGGTCTTCGAGTGGGGACTGTTTCCTGCTCTCTATCAGGGGCACCTGACTCCCTGGGGCGACAAGTACGGCGCTGTGGTCTTCGCAATGACTGGCATGCACGCCTTGCACGTGATCTCCGGTATCGTATTTATCCTGATCGTTTGGAATCTGGCGCGTAAGGGCCACTACTCGCCCGAACGGCACTGGGGTGTCGAGTCGTGCGCGATTTACTGGCACTACGTCGATGTGGTCTGGATTTTCTTCTACCCAGCCCTTTACTTGATCGGCAATGCAGTGCACGTGGCGCATTGAGCTCGCTCGCTTTTGTCGAGGTTACGCGATGCGTAATGTGTGAGGCGGCATAGCCCGGACACACATTACGCATCGCTTTTTTGCAGGACATGGTCATGCATCCGTTGTGGAAGGCGCTTTTCGCACCCTGGGAGCTACGCTGGGAAATTCTTCTCCCCCTGCTGCTTTTGGCCTCCATTTATGCCGTCGGCTGGCTGCGCCTCCGCCGGCATAGCCGCAGCCGGATGCTCGCTACTCGCTGGCGCATGGTTGCCTATTATGCCGGCCTGGCGTCGCTGGCCCTGGCACTCATGTCCCCCATCGACTGGCTGGGCAGCCAGTTGCTCATCATGCATATGGTGCAGCACAAGATTCTGGTCATGGTCTCGGCGCCGTTGATCTGGCTCGGCAATCCCTTCCCAATTGCCATGTGGGGGATTCCACGTCCGCTGCGGAACGGGGTGACACTGGCGCTGGCCGGCGATTCGCTGACGCGCCGCGCACTCACGGTCAGCAGCCAACCGGCTATCTGTTGGCTGCTCTTCACCTTTATCTATCTGGGCTGGCACGATCCGGGCCTCTACAACCTGGCGTTGAGTGTCGGATGGGTGCACAATCTCGAGCACCTTACCTTCTTCCTGGGCGCGATGTTCTTTTGGTGGCCCGTCCTCAACGGCGCGCCACGGCTGCATAAAAGCATGCCGTACTGGGGGCGCATTCTCTACGTGCTGGTCCTTGTGCCGCCCAACGCGATTGCGGGCTTTGCCATCGCCAACTCGTCAGAGGTCATCTATACCTACTACAATTCAGTGCCTCGTCTTTTTGGCATGACCGCGTTGGAAGATCAGATGATCGGCGGCGCTATCATGTGGGTGTGGAGTAGCGAGATGATGATCAACGTGGCCATGATTATGCTGGGGGTCATGTTTTACCGCGAGAAAAAGCGCAAGAAACGTCCGGTTGCCGTCGCTCGTGTTCATCCGGCCCGTCGCGCGGAGCAGATGGAGGTTATCGGCTGAATGCAATCACAACGGATGGCCGGGCGCATTCGCGTTGTGTTGGCGCTGTGGCTTGCCCTTGGACTGCTCACTGTGACGACGGACATCAGTCGTGCGCATGGCGGCGGAGCCTCACAGTTGAGCGATGTGCCGGCAGGTCCCTTCCGGTTGTTTGTATGGACCAGCCCTGATCCCTGGCGCGCCGGCGGTGAGGCACACGTGACTGTTGCTGTTACCAGCCTCGACCCCGCTGGCCAGACGATTCCCGTCGCTGACGCCACCGTTGTGATCGAACTGATGCCTGTTGGCGCTCCGGAACGGGCGATTGTGTTGGCAGCGACCCCAAGCGTTGGGGCTGGTTTTTACGAAGGAGACACGTCCCTGCTACAGGCTGGCGAATGGGATGTGTCGGTCAAGGTTTCATCTGTGGCCGGTGCGGGCGAGGCCGGCTTTGCCTACCGGGTATTGCCTGGCAGCCAGATCAACTGGCTGCTCTGGCTGGGTAGTGCGCTCGCCGTGCTTGCACTGATTGGCTATTGGGGCACGCGACACTCGCAAAAATCTCCGGTCTGATGCGAGTGCCGTGTTGCGTGGGAGTTCATGGTGGAAATTCTTAAAATTTTCGGTAGAAAATGGATTCTGCTCACAATTCTGGTTGCTTTGTCGATGGTTCTCTTCGTATGGTTGGGTTTCTGGCAACTCGACCGCCTGGACCAGAAACGTACCTATAACGCCACGATGGCCGAGCGTTGGCATCAAATCCCATTTGATCTGAACGCCGTGCTGTTACCTCAGAATCTGGACGATCTGGAGTTTCGACGTATCCAGGCCGAAGGCTATTTCGACTACGCCAACCAGATCATTCTCAAGAGTCAGATTTACTACGATGCACCTGGTATTGCCCTGGTCACCCCATTTGTCTTTGCCGAAGGCCGTGCCATCCTGGTGGCTCGTGGCTGGGTGCCGGCAGATCAAACTTCGCCGCAGTCCCTGGCGCAGATGGTGGAACCCAGTGGGGCGCCCGTGATCGGGCTGATCAAGCCGTCGCAGGCACCGCCCAATGGCCAGCCGTCGACGCCGCCGGATACCCCACAGGCTGAATGGTTCCGCATCGATATTCCAGCGATTCAAGCGCAGATGCCGTACGCGCTCGAGCCAGCTTGGATTCAGCAACTGCCTGAAACAGGCCGGCCAATCGACAAACTGCCGATTCGCGAGGAACCCATGGCGCTCAACGAGGGTAACCATATGAGCTATGCTGTACAATGGTTTTCGTTTGCCCTGATTGCCGGTTTCGGCTATATAATGTTGGTTCGATACCGAGAACGGCTGGCTCTGCGTCCGCAGCCGGACGAGGCTGCCGTGGCCGGAGCCGCTGAGCAGTCCAGTGTGGGCCAGAGGCTGTCACCTGAATCATAGCTTGGTTAGTACATAAAATGCTGAAAAGTAGTACGTCGGTGGAATCAAAATCGGGGGTAGAGGCCGAGTTGACGCGCGATCAGGCTCTGGTTCGCCTGGCCATCAGCGACTACGTCATGCTGACGAAGCCGCGCATCATTTTGTTGCTGCTCGTCATCACCTTTGTTCCCATGTTCCTGGCCGCGCCGGCTGCGCCTGGTGGTTGGCTCATCCTGTGGACGATGGTGGGTGGCTTCCTGGCGGCCGGCGGTGCCAATGCGCTCAACCAGTATGTGGATCGTGACATCGACCACGTGATGGTGCGCACACGGCGGCGGCCGTTGCCGGATGGTCGTATGTCGCCGATGCAGGTGTTGATCTTTGGCATTGCGCTGGCGTCACTCAGCTTTGCGCTCCTCTGGTGGCAGGTCAACCTGCTCGCTGCGTCGATTGCCCTTTTTGGCTTGCTCTTCTATGTATTCGTCTACACAGTGCTGCTCAAGCGCTCCAGCACTCAGAATATTGTTGTCGGAGGGCTGGCCGGTGCAGTGCCGCCGCTGGTTGGGTGGGCAGCGGCAGCCAACGAAATTTCGTTGTTACCGATCATCATGGTGCTTATCGTCTTTTACTGGACGCCACCCCATTTCTGGGCGCTGGCCTTGATGCGCCAGAAAGAGTATCGGGCCGCTGGCGTGCCCATGCTTCCGGTCGTGGCGGGTGAGCGCGAAACGCACCGGCAGATCGTCATCTACAGCTTCCTGCTGCTTTTGATCAGCGTGTTGCCTGTCTTTTTGCGTCACTTGGGGCCAGTCTATCTGGTGCTGGCGCTAGCGCTGAACGGCGTATTTCTCTGGCAGGCGGTCGACATCTGGCGCAAGCCGACCAATGCCAACATCTGGCGGCTCTACAAGTTCAGCCTGCTCTTCCTGGCTTTGCTCTTCCTGGCCATGGGAATTGATCACCTCTTTTACTCCGTTCCCGCCGATGTGATCGACTTTTCCCTATACCTGCCGTTTTGAATGGCAAAATGACGAGGGGGAAGAGGGCAACGCGCCGCTGACAATGGTTCCTGCACCGCCCGCCACCCCCTCTCATCTCCTCTCACCGATTCACCCATTCTGGCTCAGGACGAATGTTCGGTTCGGGGCGCGAGCCTGGGTCTGGACGTCCGCTACCTTCGAGCCGGCTGATGGCTCGCACGGTCATGTCGCGATCGCAGAGAATCTGGCACGACAGACGCACGCCCGCCAAGCCTCGCTCGGCAAGTTTGGCCTGCTCGGCGGCAGTCATGATGTCCGGCTCGCCGGAGACGAACTCGACGCGGCACGTCGTGCAGCGGCTGTTGCCCCCGCACGCGTGTAACTGATCCACCCCCGCCTCGTCGATCAAGGCCAGCACGAGGCGCTTGCCCTGCGCAACCGCGAAGGACCCGTAGTTTTCCACTGTCAATGTCGGCATGACTATTCCCCTTATTCGTTGGACGGATTGATTCATATCGTGGCGGACAGACGCCATTCCAATCATTCATGCTTTGTCCCCGATTGGTTGTATGATGGAACACATTTGGCGTCGAATGTGTCAATCAACGCCAGGCCAACTGCGAGGGGGAAAGAGGGTGCACACAGTCGAACGCCATGCGCCGCGCGGCATGACGGCATTTGTGATAATTTGGATTGGCCAGTTTCTCTCGTTGCTTGGCACGTCGATGTCACGCTTTGCGCTGACGATCTGGGCGTTTCAGGTGACCGGCGAGGCGACTGCGTTGGCGCTGGTTGGCTTTTTTTCCTTCGCACCCGTGATTCTCTTCAGCCCGATTGCCGGCGCCTTGGTTGACCGCTGGAATCGCAAGGTTGTCATGATTCTGAGCGACCTGGCTGCCGGAATCTCGACCGGCGCCATTTTGCTTCTCTACGCCACGGGCCGTCTGGAGATCTGGCATCTCTACGTTGCCGGCGCGTTTGCCGGCGTGTTTGAGTCGTTTCAGTTCCCTGCCTTTTCGGCCGCGATGAGTCTGCTCGTGCCCAAAGACCAGTATGGCCGGGCGAACGGGCTGGTCTCGCTGGCCGACTCCGCGACGACGATCATCGCGCCTGTCCTGGCTGGTATCCTGCTGGGCGTTGTCGGGATCGGCGGCATCATGATTGCCGATCTCGTCACCTTTGTTATCGCTGTGCTGGCCGTTTTGTGGGTCGCTGTGCCGCAGCCCGTACGCAGTGCTGAAGGGCTGGCCGGCGTCGGGTCGCTGTGGAGTGAGTCACTCTATGGCTTCCGCTACATTGGACGGCGCAAGAGCCTGCTCGGCGTACAACTGACCTTTACGATCAGTAACTTCTTTGATTCCATCGGCATGATCCTGATTGCACCCATGATCCTGGCGCGTACCGGCAATAATGAACTGGCCCTGGGCACAGTGCAGTCGGCTTTTGGTGTGGGCGGGCTGGTGGGTGGGTTGCTCATGACGGTGTGGGGCGGGCCGCGCGCTCGCGTGCATGGCGTCTTGCTTGGCTTTATCGGCAGCAGTTTGTTGGGATTGATCCCAATTGGGCTGGGACAGACACTGCTCGTCTGGTCGGTCGCAGCGTTTGGGTGGATGTTCTTCATGCCGATTATCAATGCTTCCAACCAGGCGCTCTGGCAGGCGAAGGTGGCGCCTGACGTGCAGGGACGCGTCTTCGCAGCACGTCGGCTCATCGCGCAGATCAGCGGGCCGCTGGGCATGTTGCTTGCCGGCCCGCTGGCGGATCGCGTGCTCGAGCCGGCCATGCAGGGCGACACATGGCTTAACGCCACGTTTGGGCCGATCTTCGGCGTCAGCCCTGGATCGGGCACTGCCTTGCTCATCGTGATGGTGGGGGGACTCGGTATCATGGCCGGCGTCATCGGCTATGCGCTGCCCGTCGTGCGTACGGTCGACACGTGCCTGCCGGATCATGATGCAACTCCGTCGCCGCTACAGGGATGATCTTTGATGCGAAGCCAGAAGAGCAGCATACTGCCTGCGCTTCTCCGCCATGACGTCCAGCGAAGTCATAGCGCAACTGGTCGCTGACTTTGTGATCGCGGTGGGTAGCAGGTATCCTGTACTGTTATGCGCGGCGTCCGGCGGTTGGTGTTCCATCTCGCCACGTTGCTGAATGTTTGAAACGATAAAAAACTCTCAAGAGGATTCAAGGAAAATGGAAACCAATTCGCCTCTGCCGGAATTTGCCAAGCCACGCAGCAAGATAAGCGATTACCTGAATGTCTATGTCGCTGGTTTCACAATGGGAAGTGCCGACGTGGTGCCGGGTGTGTCCGGAGGGACGGTCGCATTCGTAGTGGGTATCTACGAAGAACTCATCAGCAGCGTTCGTATGATCGGACAGCCGGTTGTGTGGCGCGCGCTTCTACGCTTGCAATGGCGCGAGGCGTTCCGCTTGATCAACTTCTTTTTCTTGATGTCGCTAGGCCTGGGTATGTTGAGCGCCATCTTTCTGCTGGCACCTGCGATTGAGTGGATGCTGAATCATCAGCCGGTCATGATTTGGAGCTTCTTTTTGGGGCTGGTTGCCGCTTCGATCATCGTTGTGGCGCCGCGCGTGAAGATCTGGTCGATCAGCCGATGGGTGGCTCTTGCACTTGGCACTATTTTTGGCTTCTGGCTGGTGGGGTTGGTGCCGGTACAAACGCCTGATGCCTGGTGGTTCTACATTTTCAGCGGGGCAATTGCAATCTGCGCCATGATTTTGCCCGGTATTTCTGGCTCCTTTGTCCTGGTGTTGCTGGGTAAATACCAGGATGTCATCAGCGCCGTCAACGAGCGGGATTTTGTGACACTGGCTCTGGTCGCATTGGGTGCCCTGGTTGGCCTTGTCTCCTTTGCCCAGGTTCTATCGTGGCTCTTCCGCCGCTATCACGATCTGACAGTTGCCGCACTCACAGGACTGATGCTCGGCAGCCTGCGAAAGGTCTGGCCGTGGAAAGAGGTGGTGGAGACGATGGTCGATCGCCATGGCGACGTGGTGCCGTTGGTCGAACGGAATCTGTTGCCGCCGGTCAGCGTCGGTGGCGCACTGAACATGGAAATTGTTGTTGCTTTGACGGCAGCGCTGCTGGGTGTGGCCCTGGTCATCGTCGTCGAGCGTATTGCGATGGCGCGCAGCAAGTAGCTCTGTACGCCTCATACCGTCCCGCCGATTCCCGCCTTGCGGCCGGTGACCGAGTCAGGCTGTCGCCGGTTCTACCCAGACCAGGACCAGGTCGTTGACGTTTGTCCGTGTCGGGCCACAGCGCAGCAAGTCTCCTGTTGTCTGTAGAAACGGGTAGGCGTCGTGGCGCTGCAGCCGGGTGCCGGCGTCGAGACCAGCCTGCCTGCCCAGCGCCACGGTCTCCCCATCCACCAACCCGCCTGCACTGTCGGTAGGGCCGTCGTTGCCGTCGGTCGCCAACGCGGCAATCGTGATCTGTGGGCGGCCGGCAACGCCGATTGCGGCTGCCAACGCCAATTCCTGGTTGCGGCCGCCCTTGCCCGATGCATTGCCCAGCCTCACCGTCGTCTCGCCGCCGAGGATGAGACATGCCGGTGCGGCGACCGGCTGCCCGCTCGCTACGATCTCCCTTGCCAGCGCCACGGCCAGCCCTGCAACTGTACTTGCCTCGCCCTCCAGGTAGGTGGTCAGCAGCAACGTGTGGTAGCCGAACTCCTGCGCTCGCTGGCATGCGGCCAGCGCAGCCACGCGATTGTCTCCGACGATCTGTGTGACGACACGCTCGAAGATCGGATCGCCGGGCTTGGGTGTGTCGGCTAATTCGCCGCGCACACCTGCCTGCAGCCTCGTCGTCACTGCGTTGGGCAGCACTTCGGTGAGCGCATACTTCTCGACGACGGCCCAGGCATCCGTCCATGTGCTTGTATCCGCCACCGTGGGGCCGCTGGCGATGACATCGAGCGGGCTGCCGACGACGTCGCTCAATACCAGCGTGACCAGTGTGGCTGGGCTGGCAACACGAGCAAGCTGGCCGCCTTTGACGTAGCTCATGTGCTTGCGGAGGCAGTTCATCTCATGGATCGTGGCGCCGCAGGCCAGCAGCGTGTCGGTCATACCCTGGAGATCGGGGAGTGTGATGCCGGCCGGCGCCTCGAGCAGGGCCGAGCCGCCACCGGAGATGAGCGCCAGCACCAGGTCATCCTTGCCGGCGCTTGCGACCAGATCCAGGACGCGTGCTCCGGCGGCAATACCGGCCTTGTCTGGGATTGGGTGGCCTGCCTCAATAATCTCGATGCGCTCGGTAGGCGAGCGATGGCCGTGCTTGACGACCACGAGTCCAGCCGTGAGCAGCGTGCCAAGGACATCCTCTACGGCACGCGCCATGGGCGCCCCCCCTTTGCCCGCACCGACGACGAGAATGCGCCGGAATTGCGCCAGCGTCAATCGTTCGCGGCCTGCCCAGAGCACGCCGTTTTCAACGTGCAGATGATCGCGTACGGCTTGGTAGGGGTCGACCGCCTGCAGGGCTGCTTGCAGGATGTCGAGATAGCGGCGCCGGGCTACACGATTGCGGGAAAGGATGCTGGAATCAAATGTCATGTGATGCGTAAGCTCGCTTTGCTGCAAGGTTGGCACGGGCAGCGTTGTTTCGTGATGCGACACCGCGCCGTCCTTGAATGACTCGCAGGAGCCGCGTCCACTCGCTGGGAGTGCTACCGATAGCAAGGCTCCGCCTGGCCGGCTCAGTGAACGCTCTGTCGCCGCACAGGTCTGTTCTCGGTGCCCCCGCTGGAGCGACGGGAAGAGGCGCTTGAGAACGAAAAAAGCTGCCCGCCCCTGGGGAAGAGCGAGCAGCTTGTGAATCGCGGGCGGGTCAGTCGGCCAGACCCAAGTCGTCGCCAGCTGCGCGGACACTGGCCGGCTTCGGCTGGTGATACTCGACGACGGTCACCAGGCGGTCGATCAGCTCGCGTGTGTCGGTCACGTTGAGTTTCTGATAGAAGAAGGCAAACTGATCCTCCAGAGCCTGATAGAGCACATCCTTTGCCTCGCCGGAGAGGCCCCACAGTTCCGGCTTGAACGGTCCCATGGCCTTCTTGCGCGACTTGTAATAGAACTGTGCGTCGGTCATGCTCGGCTTGCGCTCATCGGCGGCCGCTACATCCAGGAACTTGTGCAGTTTCTCGGTCAGGCTGGCCGGGAAAGCTGCATGATCCAGGAAGAGGTTCATGAAGCCGGTGGCCAGATGGATCTCCAGCGTCTCAACTTCCGGGAACTTGTTGAAGAAGTCGTCGGGCAGGGTGCTGGCGCCATGCTGCACCGCACCACCGGCGCCATACTCACGGGCTCGCTCGCCCAGCACGGCCAGCGTGTCGAAGTCCACTGCAACCTTGGCGATGCTGCCATCCGGCAGGACGACGCCACCATGGCTGGTACCGGTCTGCACGCTGACCTTGCTCAAGCCGGCGTAGTCGCCCAACTTCCGAAGCGCGCGCGCGTAGCCTTGCATATAGGCATCTAATTCTTCGGGCGTGGAATTCTTTTCGCCCACCTCGCCGATCTCACCGCCCAGGCTGATGGTGACGCCCTTGGGTTCCAGTTCGCGGATGTACTGCGTAATCTCAGCCGATCGGGAGTAGTTGTGATACTGCTGCTCATCGAGTGTCGATGGCTCCAGCGTCACGAGGGTGCTGGTGTCGATATCGATGTTCCAGAAACCGGCTGGGATCGCTTCTTTGATGAGGTCCTTGACTTCCTTGATCGCGCCTTCTGGGTCGGTTTTGTACTTGGCGGCTTTGACCTGGAAGTGATCGCCCTGGATAAAGAGCGGGTGGAAGTAGCCTTCTTTAATGGCGGCCGCAATGATCATGGCGCTGTACTCAGCCGGCGGCAGTTCACAGTAGCTCATTTCACTGCGCGCAATCTCGAAGATGAGTGCACCAGCGTTGGTCTTCTTGGCCGCACGCAGAGCCGCACGCGCCGTGTCATACGCTGTGAAGCGGATGTTCATGGCCGGCACGGTGCGATTCTGCCATTCGCCGCGCGCACATGCGATGTAGAACTCGTGGATGCTGGCTGGCCGCGCGCCGAGCTGCTGGCCAATTTCCCAGATCATCCAACGAGCGTAGGCCTTGACTGGCTCCGTGCCAAAGGTGGCGGAGCGGGCCAGCAGGTCAATGCCGTGTGCCTGGAGTGCGGCAAGGTCGACCACCTCCACGCGATCTCCCTTGACAACGACGGAGCCTTTTAAATCCTGGCGCAGTTCGTACGTCGATTCATAGATCATTTTGAATATCCTTTCCTGCTATCAGGAACGATGATCAACCAGGGGGACAACCACAGGGTTCTTCGGAACCGCAACGTTTCGGCGCAGAGATGTTGCGCCAATCTTGAAGCGTCTTTTTGGGTATCCTTGCCACTTTGCGTGAAAAGGTCGACGATCTCCTGTGGTCCCCCCCATTTTTTAGTAGAGGAACATCGGCTTGCCCAGAACGTGGCGCACCTTGGGACGATACTCGGTAACATCGTAGAGCTCGCTCACGTCCACACGCTTGATACCGCTGGTGACTGTGCTCATCGGGATGTGGGTATAGGTGCCGTCACGCAGCGCCACCATGCGCCCACTGACGCCGCTCGTGAGCAGCGAGACCGCCAGATTGGCGTAGTTGACGCCCACCATCAGGTCCAAGGCATCGGGCGCACCCGAGCGCATCAGGTAGGAGACCTGTTGGTAGATGATATCCTCACCGGTCAGCTTCTTGAGCGCCTCGCCTGTGAGCTGACCGATGCCCCCCAACTTCTTGTGGCCATAGGCGTCGGCTTCGCCGTATTCGACGACCTGGCCACCCAGAAAGTGCGCACCTTCACTGATGGTGACCATTGCGTAGTTGCTTGGGTTGTTTTTCTTGTCCTTCATCACGAGCCTGGCAAGTTTCTCCACATCGAACGGGACTTCGGAGATGATCGAGCGATCGACGCTCGCCAGGTACGAACTGATGAGGCTCGTTTCACCGCTGTTGCGGCCGAAGAGCTCGATGACGGCGATCCGCTCGTGCGAGCCGGTGCTCGTGCGCAACTGGTGGATGAACTGCACGGAACGCGTGACAGCCGTGCCAAAGCCGATGCAGTAGTCGGTCCCATAGACGTCGTTGTCCATCGTCTTGGGGATGGCGACGACTGGGAACCCTTCGCTGTGCAGGCGCTCGCCAAAACTCAGCGTATCGTCCCCGCCGATCGGAATCAGGCGATCGATGCCCAGGAATTCCAGGTTGCGCAGCACGTGCGGGGTGAAGTCCAGTGTGCCCTTCTCACCCGGATCGGGATGCTCTGGATCGCGCAGGAAACTTGGAACATCCTTTGGCTTCACCTTGGCCGGATTGGTGCGGCTGGTGTGCAGGAAGGTGCCGCCCGTGCGGTCGATCGTGCGCACCTTGTTTTTGTCCAGCCTGTTGAAGCAATCGTCATAGGTTGCCGGATCGGCTGGGTTCAGATGGAGCAGGCCACCCCAACCACGGCGAATCCCCACAACCTCATGGCCCTCGTCGACCGCACGGTCGACAGCGGCTTTGATACACGGGTTCAAGCCCGGCACGTCACCACCACCTGTCAAAATACCGATTCTCATGCCTTACCCCTCTGAGTTAAAACGTTTTGTGTAAAAGACGTACGCACGAAACGCCTGTCCTCTTTGACATGTCACCAGACACACCGATCCGGCCAGATGCCGCATCGTGGCGGCAGCGCCGACCCGGGAGGGAATCTGTGGGGCTTCGGTAACGTACAATCGTGCAAAGATTATCGGGCAGGCTGGCGCCGTTCACCTCATCTGTCAGCTCACCCCAGCCCTGCCATCCTTGATTATAACATTTTGCCACTGAGATGCCACTGCCGCATGGCACGCCTGCCGTGCACTTCCATCGATAGCGCTGCAAACAGCGTGTGCAACTGTTTCCAGTATAACACGGCTACAAAATTCGCGGTAGTGTCATGATAACACTAGTTGGGGTGTCGATCATCATCCTGCAGCTAGTTGAACCAGGTTTCTGCCAGAAACCTGGTTCAACTAGCTGACTAAAATTTACATAAAAAAATCTTTTGACGGGGACGGCATGTTCGGCTACACTAGGGTACAGTGGGGGGAAAGCAGACTCAAACCGTTGGTTTGCGTGAGGAAAGGGATTGGCTACATGGCAAGACGAAGAAGTGCAGTGCGCATCGGCGTGACGGGCCTCGGACAGCGGGAGGAACTGGCGCCCGGTGTCTTTATCAATACGCACTACCGCGGCTGCACACCTGGGTTTATCTACACGGGAGAGGGTGTGATTCTGGTCGACGCTCCGCTGATCCCGGCGCAGGCAATCGACTGGCGTGCACAGGTTGAAAGCGAGTTCCCCCGCTCGCCTTTTCTCTATTTGATCAACACAGATCATCACCGCGGCCATGCACTCGGCAATCAATACTTCATGCCGGTCAAGGTGATCGCCCACGAACGGGCGCACAAGGAGATGTCTGGCTACACCGAAAATTTCAAGGAACGCGTGCGCAATAGCTTCAAACGCGAGCCGGAGATTCAGGCGCAACTCAACAATATTGTGATCATTCCCCCGCACCTGACTTTTACGCAGCGCGCTGAGTTGCTCTACGGTGGGCGCACGATCGAATTGATCTATGTGGGAGGCCATACGCCGGCGACCAGCATCGTGTGGCTGCCCGCAGAGAAGATCTGCTTCGTGGGGGACATCGTGTGGGTGGATCAGCACCCGTACATGGCACAAGGCAATACGCAGGAGTGGCTGCGCGCGCTGGAGTTGATCCGCTCCATCGGCGCCAACTATCTGATCCCGGGTCACGGCCCAGTGGTTGGGCCGGAGTCCACCTATCGTGTCGGCGAGTATATTGAGTTCATGCGCCGGCGCGTGCGTGAATATTATCTGGCTGGCAAGAACAAGAACGAGACGAAGAGCGGCCTTGTCAGCGAAATGTTGGACTGGTTCCCCGTGCCGCCCGAGCGCAAGGCCAAGATCGAGAGCCAGATCAAGTCGGGGATCAATCGCGTCTTCCGCGAAATCCAGCGTGAAGAAGAGGATGCCTCCGGTAAGGCGCCGTCGTTGCTCGATGAGGATGGCGAGGAAGAGGACGACTAGAATTCGATGGCACATACTGTAGAGTCACGTATTACCACACCGGCCAGTGAGTTACGCGAACGGCTCGACAAGGCAGAGCGCCAGGTGCCGTCGCTCGACTCGGCGACCATCGCCGGATTCCTGGTCAATTTGGATTTCATCGACGCGCTGTTCGACCAGCTGGCGAGCGAGAACGTCGACGTCCGTTCCGAAAGGGGGCGGTGGGGCGACCTCCAGCGCCAGATGGAGCGCCGTGCTGGACAGATCGTAAAGCTGGCGAACAAGGCGGGTGGGTATGCCACCCTGCGTGCGCAGAATGCGCCGGCCGGTGCACTCTGGTGGCAGCTGGATACCCTGTTGGCGCAACGGCGCCGCCGGCAGACGCGCTCACTGCTCGTCACACTGGCGGTCGTAGCCTTCCTCTTGCTGGGCGCGGCGTGGGCCTACCAGACATGGTTGGCGCCGGACGAGGTTACCATCCTGCTCGTCGACTCACTGGGTGATGCCGAGCAACGCGCTGCCGAGCAGGACTGGATTGCCGGGCTTGCCATCGTCGAGAACGCCCTGCAGACACTGCCCGACAATGTGGAACTGCTGATCTGGGCGATGGTCTTTGCCGAACGCCTGGGGAATGATGCGCTCGCCCAGACATATGCGGAACGGGCGCAGGCACAGCTTGCAGGCAATGAGGCCGCCTTCCAGATCCAGGTGGGGTCTACGCGTTTTCAGACCGGCGATGTCGAAGGGGCTGCATCTGTGGCAGAGGCCGCCCTGCGCCTGGCGCCGACAGAGCCACAGGTTTACTTTCTGCTCGGCAATGTGGCCGAAGCGCGTGGCGACATCCGTGGCGCGATCGAAGCCTTCGCCAGGGCAGGCGAGCTGGCCGACCCTGATAATCTGCAGCTGGCGGTTGTCAGCAAGATGCGCTACGGGATGTTGCTGCAGCAGCTGCAGGTTATGCCCGATCCAGCACTGCCGACCTTGCCGGAAGACGGCAGCGCCGAACTGCCGGCGGACGCCACACCCACACCTTGATGCGCCGAGTGTTCACGCTGTCACGGCCGTCGAGCCGGCATCTCTGGGCATTGCTGTTCTACAGCGTCTTGGCGATCGCCCTGACGTGGCCGCTGGCCATGCACCTGACAACGCACGTACCTGGAGACGGAATCGACGACCCTGCCCTGGCTTGGAACCTGTGGTGGCTGCAGGAACGTGTCGTCCACCAGGCGAACTTCGACATCTTTCACGCTGGCTGGATGTTTCACCCGATCTCGATCAATCTGGCCTTTTACACGTTGACGCCACTCAACGGCCTGTTGAGCCTGGCCCTCCAGAGCGGCCTCTCTCTGATCCTGGCCAGTAACCTGCTGCTGCTGTCCACCTTTGTCCTCGGCGCGTATGGAACGTTTCTGCTTGTGCTCGACCAAAGCACAGGTGGGCGTGTCAGCTCACCAGAAGGGAAGTTCAGCCGGAATGTCGTCCTGGCAGCGTTGCTCGGCGGCATGGTGTATGGCTTTGCCTCACCCAAGATCTTCTATGCCAGCCTGGGCCAGTTCAATATTGCCAGCAGCCAGTGGATTCCGTTCTGCCTGCTGTACCTGCTGCGTATGACGCGGCCGCTGGGAGTACGCAGTCAGCTTCGCAATGCCGCATGCGCCGCCCTCTTTCTTATCTTCCAGCTTTGGGCCGAACTGACCTACGGATCGTTTCTGTTGTTGTTTGTCGCGATTGTCTTTGTGTGGCACGTGCTCGGACAGCGCAGGATTGCGCTGCACAACGTGATGTCATTCCTTGCCCCCTACGCCTTGCTGGCACTGCTCGTTCTCGTCGGGTTGGCGCCATTTCTCTGGGCTATGCTGCCAGACTTGCGCGTCGAAGGGGACTTCTTTGCCAGCGGCGGTGGCTTTGCCGACATCTTCAGCGCAGATTTGCTTGGCTATCTGCTCCCGCTACGCCTCCACCCGTTCTTCAGCGATTGGATTGCCACAGTACCGTTTCCAAACGATAAGGGGCAGCATATCTTTTTGGGCTACACTGCGCTCGCCTTGGCTGCGGTCGGATTCTGGACTGCCGTGCGACGATCGGCCAGCCGCCGTCTTGCATGGCTGTGGGGGGGCAGCGCACTGCTGTTTCTCTGGTTGACGCTTGGGCCGAGCATCCGGTGGGCAGGCGCCGATACAGGCATTCCAGGTCCGTTTGCCGTGCTGAGCCAGCTGCCGTTCTTCAGCGGCAACCGCTATCCGAGCCGGTACAGCGTCATGCTGATTGTGAGTGCAGCCGTACTGAGCAGTTTTGGGCTGATGTGGCTGCTGGCAAAGCGGACAGTGGCAACCCAGGCGAAACCAGCCCCGGTTGTCCTCGTGAGTGTCGTCGTCGCCGGCGCGTTCCTCCTCGAGCATCTTGCCACGCCGTTGCCGCTGAGTGATTTTCGCATCCCCGCTATTTACAACCGGCTTGCCGCTGAGCCGGGCAACTTCGCTATCCTCGAACTACCTACCGGCTGGCGCAATGGCGCACGCGTGCTCGGAAAATCTGACCTGTTGATCATGATGCAACAGTGGTACCAGACAGCACACGGCAAACGCCGGTTCGGTGGTAACACGAGTCGCAATCCGGCCTACAAATTCCAGTACTTCACGCAGGCGCCGCTGCTGGGGCATCTGATCGCCTTGATGAACGCAGACCGCCAGCATATCGGCGCAGTGATCGACGAGCGCTATGCTGCAATCGTCGCAGCAGCCAGGCCGGTCGCCAGCCAGACCTTGCACGATCTGGGCGTTCGTTTCGTCATCGTGCATGAGGAGAAGTCGCCGCCGCAGCTGCTGCGCTTTATTGCCGATGCGTTGCCGCTCCGTGAAGTGGATCGTTGGCAGGGTGTCGATGGGTCAGGCGCAGCCGCCACGATCGTGTTGTATGCAGTACAGCAGCTCCCGCGCCAGGAGACCCGTACCCTTTCGCTGGTCGACGGCGGCAGCGCGCTCTATTTGGGTGAGGGCTGGTCGACGCTGCCAGCGGCCAACGGCGTGCGCTATGCAACACGCCCGAATCCAGTGCTGCTGCTCGACCTGCCGGAGCAAGGGGGGGAGTTGACGTTGGATTGGGCGGCGCCGGCGACGGCGATCGCCGTGGCTGTGAACGGACGAGAGATCGGCAGCCGGACGCTTGGTCCTGGGCAGACGGTAGCGACGATCCCGCCAGGCGTTGCATCCGATCCCGTAGATCGTGTCGAGATTCGAATGAAGGGTGCAGCAGTCGCCGCTGGACAGATCGCTTCGCCGGAAATGGAAAGCGGCTGGCCGGTCGGCACAACGGGTGCCACGCTGCCGGCAGCAGCCTGGATCGTGGCGCGCAGCGCCGGCGAGGAAACGGGCGACTTTGCACATATCTATCTCAACGGCCAGGATGTTGCCCAGAATGAGCGCGGCTATAACCTGGTGGCAGTCGCTCCCGACGGCACCTGGTTGGCAGATGCCGCCTTCGATACTTCGGGAAATGATGCCGCGTCCGGTGCATTAGCCGGTTGGCTCGAACAGTGGCCGTTAGGTACGCTCATTGCCGGTGCGGTCGCCGACGATGCCAGTTTGAAGCTGAGCGGAGAAGCGGTAGCAGCACTGCAGCGCATTGGCGTCGTCGGCGATCTGCGCGGCAAGCTGCGGTGGAGCCATGTCTTCGTCGGCGCTGTCGGTGCTTCACCGGGGTCAGCCGTCGAAGCCAGTGACCTGCTGCAGCCGGTGACGGTTGCCATCGGCTCCCCTGTCGATGGGGCCGATGTCTATGGCGGAGTGCGCTCTGTGACGGTACGGCAGGCGCAGTAAGTAATCGCAGTTCCTCACAGAATGGGTAAGGACAGAGATGCAAGAGCAGAGGGTGACACGAGTTGCACTGATCGGATTTGGCTATTGGGGACCGAACCTGGCGCGCAATTTTCATCAACTATTGGGTGCACAACTCGAATACGTCGTCGACCGTGATCCTGCGGCTCGACAGCGTGCCGAGCGTCTCTACGGCTGTAAAACGGCTGACTCACTCGACGACGTGCTGGCCGAAGACCGTGTCGACGCCGTCGTCATCGCAACGCCTGCGCGCACGCATTACGCGCTGACGAAGCGCGCACTCGAAGCCGGCAAGCACGTATTGGTGGAAAAACCGCTCACAATGGATGTGGCTGAGGCGGAGGAAGTGGTCGCCCTGGCCGATCGCTGCCGACGAACGCTGATGGTCGGCCACGTCTTTGAATACAATCCCGCCGTCGCGTACATCAAGGCAGCGATCGCGCGCGGCGATCTCGGCGATCTCTATTACCTCTACAGCAAGCGTGTCAACCTTGGGCGCGTGCAGAGCGATGTCAATGTCCTGTGGAGCATCGCTCCCCACGATATCTCCATCACGCTCTTCCTGCTTGGGCAGATGCCGGAATCGGTGCGCTGTCAAGGGACGAGTTGCCTGAATGACTCCGTCGAGGACGTCATCTTTCTCACCATGTACTTTCCCCATAATGTCTTGTGCCATGTGCATGCCAGTTGGCTCGATCCGAGTAAGACGCGCGAAATGACGGTAGTCGGCAGCAAGAAGATGATTGTCTATGACGATGTCAGCACAGAAGGCAAGGTGCGCGTCTATGATAAAGGGGCATTTCGCAAGGGGGATGTCACGTATGGTGATTTCCAGTACAAACTTCACAGCGGAGACATTCTCATTCCCCGCCTCGACATGCGCGAGCCGCTACAACTGGAATGCGCGCATTTCATCGAGTGCATTCAATCCGGAACCCGCCCTCTGACTGACGGTGAAAACGGCCTGCGAGTGCTTCGGGTCCTTGCTGCCGGAGAAAAAAGCTTGCAGCGCAGCGGCGAACAGATTTTTCTCTAAACAAGTTCGCCCGCTCGGCAGCGGTGATACCCGAAAATCCTGCTTTCTCAATCCCATCCCGTGAGTACCGCAAATCCATCGCGAACCTGCCTGGCAAGCTCCGGTCAGGTTCGTGACGTTATCGGGTGCGGCGGTAGACGGGCACCAGCAACGATTGGCCGGCGTACACCGAGTAGGATCCCAGCCCATTGCAGATCGCAATTCGATAGGCGGTCGTGCCGTACGTCGCAGCGATCGAATAGATCGTCTGCCCTCGTCCAACAACGTGGTACACACCGTAGCAGGAAATCCGTTCAACAGGCACTTCAAAGGCCGAGCGACTGCTGCCTGCCTGCGCGCGGTAGGAATCAGAAGGCAACACAATCGTTGCTAGTACGACGACGAGCAACAGCACATGGATAGAGCGGCGAATCAAACGCATCCAGCAGGGCAGGGGCAACGTAGTAGAGGTAGAACCACCTATGATTTTCACAGCAATGCTCCTGAGGTCGCTTCCTCACAAAGGGTTCGATGTCGGCACGAAGTAGTAAGGTCGATTCAGGATGACGGTGCACGTCTACTGAATAGGCTATCTAGAGATGATTATATCATCCTCAAGATAAATTGATATACTAATAATGTGGGTCACCTGCACGACAAATGACTTAATTTCACCCAGCGCAAGATGAGCACCCTACCCTGCGCTTTCTGCCTGCCGCATAGACCTGTCCAGCCCTATCCTCCGCTGGGACTCACGCTGTCTTTCGTGTGTTCTGACGAAACCGAAAATTCACCTATTGACAATAACGGGAAACGGCGTTATACTATGTTAATGTAAGCAATATATCGTGATGTTTTTGCTGTCTGTAGTAGATAGGAGTTGTTGAAGCTAGCTGCAATCCAGACTCAGAGTTACGCTCTGAGAAGCAGCGCCATCAAAGTACGGCCCAAAACTTATTGGTTCGTCCTCAACCCATTCTCTGTGCGGAGGGTTTGGCGTTGGTACCTGGATGGGTCAGCAGCCAAGTTATGCAACGTTCATTGCTGCATCATTGCTGCCCACCGTTGGCATCGTTATATTCCTGGGTTCGCCGGGGTATGCTGCTCTTTCTCCTAGTGGCTCTCCTTCTTTGCGCCCCGCCCTCACCGGCTTTTGCCCAACTCATCTCCGATCGACACTGGGTTGTCTTCCGGCAGTCCCATGGCCTGGGTTCGGACGATGTCTCCTCCGTTCTTGTTCAAGAAAATGCCGTATGGTTCGGGACAGCGAATGGAGTCAGTCGATATGACGGCCGCTGGCAGACGTTTGCGGTGGCAGGCCGCGCGGACGCTGACTCGCAACCCGTGAATCTTGGCCGCATTACGGCCATGCTGGCGACCAAGGACGGCAACATCGTTTGGGCAGCGGGATCAAACGGCCTGCTGTACAAATTTGAGAACGACCAGTGGACGGTCGATCGAAGCATCGGCGCAGCCATCACCGCACTCGAGGACGTCGACGGTGAACTCTGGCTGGCGACCGCACGCGGGCTGCTGGTCCGACACGACAACGCTGTTGATGCTGTTCCCGAACTGGGAACCGAGACAGTGCACGACCTGACTGTGCAGGACGGAGTCATGTGGGCCGCCACAGACCGCGGCGTATGGCGCCTGGTGCCCGCAACGGACTCCGTGACATTGCTGGAGATCCGTGACGACAACGGGAACGTGATGGAGGGACCCTTCCTCGAGGTCGAGGTAGAGTCGCCACATCGCTTGTGGATCGGTACCCCCGACAAAGTGATTGAGTTTTCGCTCGAGTCCGAGCGGGCACAGAGCTACCAGCCCTTCTCACTTGCCTCAGGCCTGCCACAGGTCACTTCAATTGTCGCCAGTCCAGGGCAGTCCGTCTGGGCAGCCTCTGAGTCCGGCGGCGCAGTGGAGTTCGGCCTCTCTGGCAACGAGATCACGGACGCACGCAATTGGGGCAGTTCAGCCGGCGGAGGGCTGAGCACGAACAGTATTCGCGATGTGGCCGTCGACACCAATGGTTCAGTCTGGTTCGCCACGGCAGTGGGCGTATTTCGCTACCAGCCGTGGGCATGGAAAGTGATCGACGAACGGTACGACTTTTTGCCTGTTTATGACCTGCTCGTCGATACGAGCGGTGATCTGTGGATTGCGACGGGCGGGGAAGGAGTACAGCACCGCGCACGCAATGGGGACCAGGCCCTTGGCTACCTTCCAGATGAGTCTGGTTTGTCAGGCGAAACGGTCTTTGATCTGGCCCAGGCACCATCCGGTCAACTCTGGGCAGCCACCAGCGCAGGGGCTGCATACTTTGACCGTGACCGCTGGCGGCGCGACGCGGCTTTGCTTTCGCTGTATGGCACTTCCGTCCGTTCTGTTGCGGCAGACGATCTGGGTGCCTGGCTGGGGACGTCAACCGGCCTGGCTCGCTATACCTACGGGGAAGACATTCTGCAGTGGGACGCGCTCACCAGGGGCAGTGCCATCAGTGTCGTCGAGTATGACTCGATTGGGCGTCTATGGGTGGCGGGCAGCGATGCCAGCCTATGGCTGCGTACTGCCGATGGCCAGTGGCGTGACATGGCAGCTGTCCAGCGTGACATCCTCCCCTTTAGCGCGCCGGTGACCGCATTGGCGCGCTTGTCTGACCCGCCAGGTGCTATGCTCGCTGCCTTCCGTGGCTACGGTGTTTTTCGGTCAGATGGAACGATTTGGGAAGGCCTGAACAATGGACGCCGCAATACCGGTGAACGAGTGTTCAGCCTGATGACAGACCCGGACGACGGGTCGATCTGGATCGGCGGCGAAACCGGGCTTTCACGGATCGACGGTGTAGGCCGAACAACCTATGATCCAGTCGATGGGATTCAGGCCGGTTCAGTGCGTGCAATCGTGATGGATCGCGATGGCAGTTACTGGTTCGGCGGAGAACGCGGCCTCACTCACTATCAGCGGGAGACCAGTATACCATGGATTCGCATCGACCAGGTGTTTGGTGCAGAACCGGATCGAGACGGCGCTCTGTGGCAGGCATATGCTGAGCAGTCGATTGCTCTGCAATTTGCCTTCGGCGATCTGCAGAATGGCCAGGATAAGATTGCAGTCTTTGTCCGCTCCATCGAGGGCGGCGAACCAGGAGCCTGGGAGCAGGCGACGGGCGGAGAGTATCCGGTCACCCTGGCACAACCCGGCAGGCAAACGTTTGAGTTCATCGCACGCGATCAGGCCTTCAATTATTCGCCGACCGGACTCGTAGAGATGTCTGTCGTTCCCGTCCCAACATTCGTTGCGGTCCCCTTCCTGGGCCAGGTCGAAGTCAGGGTTTTCCAACTACTGGTCCTATTTGGTTCGCTGACGGTATTGGGGTTTGGCTACGTCAGCTTCGAGATCATCCAGCATCGACGCCGAATCGTCAGCGCTGTAGAGCGCGGCTACAACCCATACATCAGTGGCGAGCCGGTACGTCGCGGCGACATGTTCTTTGGCCGCCACGACCTCCTGCGCAGGATTGTCTCGACTTTGCATAATAATAGTATCATGATTCATGGGGAGCGGCGCATCGGGAAAACAACGCTGCTCTACCAGCTCGCCAGTGCACTGCAAAAAGTCGAGGATAAGGAATTTTGGTTCGTATCGGTCTATATCGATCTCGAAGGGACTGGCGAAGCCGAGTTCTTCCACCTGCTCATGGACGAAATCGCCCATGTAGTGGGTGAATTGCCAGGGTTGCTACCTGAACAGATGGCGGTTTTGAACAGACTCTTACATCTGCACGTGGCCGAAAATCAGTACACGGACCGCGAATTCAATCGCGACCTGCGGCAGATTATTCATATCTTGGAAGCATATGGCACGGTGCATCGCCCAGGTTGCCAGGTGCGGCTCATTCTGTTGCTCGATGAGATGGACACTCTGAGCCGCTTCAACCACCTGATTCAGCAACAGTTGCGCCGGATTTTTATGCGTGACTTTGCTGCTACCCTTGGCGCAGTGGTCGCTGGAATCGAAATCAACAAGGAATGGGAGCGGATCGAGAGCCCTTGGTTCAACCTCTTCAACGAGATTGCCATGGCGCCGTTCTCCAGAGACGAAGCGATCCAACTGCTGACCGAACCCGTGCGCGGATATTACATGTTTGACCCGGATGCACTGGAATTTATCGTTGAGCGCAGCGAGGGCCGCCCGTATCGCCTGCAGCAATACGCGCTCGAGGCGGTCAATCAGATGCTCCACCAGAAACGTCGCGTGATTACGCTGGCCGATGCATGGGTGGCACATGAGCTGATCCAAGTAGCCAGTCAACAGCCAAAAGGTTCGTGGGACAAGGATACGCTGCTCGACGGTCGAGCCGTATCTCAAACCCCAGCCCCTGCGATGTAGCGGGCGCATCAACGCAGTAGAAAGTCGAAACGAGTCGAGGGCCGAATGCGCATCCCCTATATTGTTGGACGATGGGTCAATGACCGCCACCACTATGGCCGTCACCGCCTGTTTGCCTACCTGCTCGATACACCCAGTGCCGCTCTCTGGCTCGTCGGCGCGCGTCGCATTGGCAAAACATCTCTCTTGCGTCAACTGGAATTTCTTGCACATACAACTGCGTCTGGCTACGTGCCGCTCTTCTGGGATATGCAGGGGTGCGAAAACAGCGGCGATCTCTCTGTGGAACTGTACATGGCGCTGGAGGATACAGAACATTATTTCGGGCAATATGGCATCGACGTCAGTGCCCTGCAAGGACAGGACGCCCTTGTGATCCTGCGCCGCCTCACGCGCGCGCTGAATGCTGCGGGGAAACGCCTGCTTTTGCTGATCGACGAAGCCGAAGCCTTGCTGGCTATCGCCCGTACCGAGCCTGCCTGGCTGGCCCGCCTGCGCCGGGCGCTACAAGATCCAAACCAGAAGTGCGTTTTGGCCTCCACAAAGCTGCTGGCACAACTCAACGACCTGACGGCAGATTGGCCTACCAGTCCCTTCTTGTTCGGGTTCAATCTGATCAATCTCTGGAGTTTAGATCCTGACTCGGCGGTCGCACTGATCGAGCAGCGGCAGGCCGCCGTTCAAGTGACGGTATCTCCTGAGATCCTCGAAGATATTATCATTCATACCAATCGCCATCCCTACCTACTCCAGTTTCTCTGTCACCGTCTCTATGGCGAATTGGAGGACGGCACCGGCTATCTGCGCGCGCCGACCAACGATGACCTGGATTTCGATAATCTGCTGGCCGGCCTTTTTCTGGTGGACTTCCAACACCTCACCAATCTGGAACGCCGCCTGTTGCTCACGATTGGGCGCAGCAGCATCGCCACGGAAGCGGAGGTTCTGACGGCTCTGGCTGACCAAAGCCCGGAGCGCATCCTTACCTTTCTCTGGGGACTGGAGAAGCTGGGGCACCTACGCCAGGTGTACGGTCAGTGGACAATCGGCAACGAGTACCTCCGTAGGTGGTTGCAGCAGGAACTTGATACGCTCGAACGCATGAACGACGCCAAGCTGGCTGACGACACCTTTGAGAAACTACTCAAGGTTGGGCATGCGCAGGAAGTGCAGGGTTTTCGCACCGAAATCAAGCGGCTGGAACTGGCGTACAGCTCGATCAAGGCAGACCTCGCCCAAAGCCAGAATGGCCAGCGTGAAGCGCTGCGCGCCGATCTCGACCATATCGAAACCCTGCTCATGTCTGCACGGCGTGATCTGAATCGCTCCTTCCTGAGTCGTCACCAGCCATCCCAGGTCTTTTCAATGACATGACCCCCTTGTTTGGTCTTCCCGCCGGCGTGGGGTAAAATCAAAAGATGGCTTGTCAACCATCGTCTTGCAGGTAAACACTGGCTGAGCGCGTGCGCTCAGCCCTTTTGTTGAAGAGAACCGATTCAGTTCATGGCACAGAAAGTACCGCTCGTCGACCTTCATGCCCAGTACCGGACGATCCAGCCCGCAATTGATGCTGCCATTCAATCCGTCATCGAGCGCACTGCGTTCATCATGGGGCCTGACGTACGCTCGTTCGAAGAGGCGTTCGCCCGTTTTTGTACGGCAACCCATGCCGTCGGTGTTGCCAGTGGGACGGCTGCACTGGAGCTGACGCTGCGCGCTTGTGGCATCGGCCCCGGTGACGAGGTTGTGACGTCGGCGCACACCTTTATTGCAACGGCCGAGGCAATCAGTGCCGTTGGCGCCCGCCCAGTCTTTGCCGATATTGATGGCCAGACCTACAACCTCGACGCGCAGGCGGCGGAGGCCGCTCTCACCCCGGCCACACGTGCTATCTTGCCCGTTCATATCTATGGCCAGCCCGCTCACATGGATGCCCTGGCAGCACTTGCCGCACGCCACGATCTCCTGCTGATCGAAGATGCCGCCCAGGCCCACGGCGCTACCTGGAATGGCCGGAAGGTCGGTGTACTGGGTGCCGCCGCATGCTTCAGTTTCTACCCTGGCAAGAACCTCGGCGCCTACGGCGACGCAGGCGCAGTCACGACCAACGATGGCCGGATTGCCGAACAAATCAGCCTGCTGCGCAACCACGGCCGCCACTCCAAATATCTGCATGACCTCAAGGGCTATGGCGAACGCATGGATACACTGCAAGCCGCCATCCTGTGTGTCAAACTCGACCATCTCGCCCAGTGGACGGACGCGCGCCGTCGCCTGGCGGCACGCTACAGTGAATTGCTGGCTGGCTGCGAAATTGTGCTGCCCTTTGTTGACCCCGCCGCCAACCCGGCCTGGCACCTCTACGTGATCCGCACGCCGGCGCGCGACGAATTGCTCGCCCATCTGGATGCCAACGGGATCGGCGCAGGTGTGCACTACCCTGTGCCCCTTCATCTCCAGCCTGCCTATGCTGACCTCGGCTACCGGCGCGGTGATTTGCCGGTGACGGAGACAGTGGCAGAGACGTGCCTGAGCCTGCCGCTCTACCCGGAGATGACCGACGAGCAGCAGGAGTACGTTGTCGACACAATCAAGAAGTTCCTGGATCGATGAAATGGATGCCACGGCTCAAGTGACGGAAGCGCGCCGCACACAGGAAGTGGGCACAACGCCCGGTTCGCTGTATACGGAGCCGGCGGCACAGACCGCACCGCGTCCCGGCCCAGCATCCATTTCGGTAGTCGTGCCGGCGCGCAACGAGGAAACCACCATTGCCCAGGTCGTCGACCGCTCCTTCCAGGCATTTGCCGCCCTAGGTTGTACCGGTGAGGTGCTGGTTGTCGACGACGGCAGCACCGATCACACGGGCACCGTGTTGATCGAGCTGCAACGCCGCCACGATCGGCTGCGCGTCTTCACGCAGCGCCGCAGCCGCGGCATGACGGCAGCCCTGCAACAGATGTTTTCCGCCAGCCGCGGGGACATCGTGATCCTCATCCCAGCCGACATGGAATCGGATCCATTGATCGACGTGCCGACGCTGGTCAAGTTTATGGAAGCACAAGACCTGGACGTGGTGGCCGGTTGGCGCCAGGGACGGCGCGACAGCAAGGTGCCGGCCAGCCGCTTCTACAACTTCGTCATGACTCAGATCGGTGGCGTCGCTGTGCACGATGGCAACTGGATCAAAGCCATGCGCCGCGACGTCGTGGAGAGCTTCCCGCCTCTACGCAGCGATTGGCATCGCTTCTTGCTCATGATTGCCGCACACAATGGCTTTCGCATCGGTGAAGTGCCGTCCTTCTACCAGCCGCGGCCAGCCGGTAGCAGCAAATTTGGCTGGGAACGCATTCCCAAGAGCTTTTTGGATATGCTGGTGCTCAAGTTTCTGCTGGCTTTCAGCGATGCACCGATGCGCTTCTTCGGTGGGTTGGGATTGGCGGGGCTTATCGTCAGTGGCGCCGTCCTTGCCTACCTCAGCCTGCTCTACCTTTTTGCCCAGACGCAGCAGCGCCCGGTTTTCATCGCAGCGGGGATCCTTGCCGTGATCAGCGTCCTGTTGCTCCTGGTCGGCTTTCTGGCCGAACTGATCGTGACCCAAGGACAACGGATTGTCGAGGTGGAGCGGCGCCTCGACGAACGCGATCGCACAACGCTCTAACCGCTCAAGGTGCAGGGCTCTCCAGGCGCGCGGCGCCGGTGCGCCGCCACAGCCACCACAGCACTCCTGTGAGCGTGTAACCGTCCCGCACCTGCCCGCAACGCAGCATCTCCTCGATCTCTGGCTGAGAAACCCAGCGCACGGCGCGCACTTCGTTCGGGTCGAAGGCGCCCGGCGTACCCACTGCCCGGCAACAGACCAGATGATGTACCTTGTCACCAATGCCGTTGATAGGCTCGAAAGCCGCCGCAAGTTCGTGGCCGGTCGTAGCGTACCCGCTCTCCTCGCGCACCTCCCTGGCCGCCGCTTCGATGGCCGTCTCACCCGGGTCGATACCGCCGGCAGGCAGTTCCCACTGCACGCTGTCGACTACGTAGCGATATGCCTCCACCAGTAAGATGCGTCCCTCTGTGTCCTCTACGAGGGCTGCGACTGCCTCCTTGGCAAAATGCAGCACGTGATGGGCTTCGACGATGCGCCCGCCTGGCAGGCGCACACGATCCACATACAGCGTCACCCACGGATTCTCGTAGATAGTGGTGCGCGCCAATCGCTGCGGTTTCTGTTCGTCCATATGTCCCTTCTCTGCCCCCTATTCTACGACCACGCTGCCACACGTCGCCGTTGACCCGACGTCGGCGCCGGCGCTGTCGCGTAGCCTCACGTTCACCGGATAGGTGCCGGCCGGCGTCATTGGATTGAGGTTGATGTCGACCTCGTCGCGCACGATCGTCTCCACCGGCCAGGTCGACGGTGGGTCGCGGCGCAATACCTCGCCGTCACGATAGAGCCGGTCACCCCACACACCCTCGGGGCCGACCATTTGCACACTGGGGAAATAATCCTGATCGATGGCGCCGCTGGCCCGCCACCACAGCCGCACGTGCACCCAACCGCTGGGCGGATGCATGCGATCGTCCGTCGCACTCAGCTGTGGCGTCATGATCTCGCAGGCCAGCAGGCGCAGGCCAGGTGCCAGCTCAACGTCCAGTACAGACGCGCCGTCACTCAGCGCAGGCAGCGCGTCGTAGCGGTGGCGCAGCGCAAAGCCGGTCAGCTGGATGCCGGTCGGATACTGCTCGGTGATGGCCGGATAGTGCTGGCTGAGCCATCCGTGTACGACGCGGCTGTCGTCGACGCCGTCGAGGTGGCTCTGGACAAGCCAGAGCGTCGCAGCGCCGCTGTCCACGATGCCACGGATGGGCGGCGCCACCACGCCCTCTGCGTCTTCTGGCTGCAACACACCGCCGAAGGGAAAATAGAGCGGCATTTCCGCCTCTGTGCGCGCCGGGCGCAAGTACCATTTCAGCGCATCACTCGTGAAGTCGACATGGCTCAACACGGCGCCAGGCACGCCGGGGCTCTGCCGTTCGTATGCGGCAATGTAGCCGGCAGCTGCACGCCAGTCTTCACGGAGCATGGCCGGCGCCCAGAGTGCAGGGAGTGCTCCGGCCAGCAGTACGCACGCCGCACCGCCCACCAGCCACGCAGCCGATCGCCGGCGCAGCACCGGCACAATCGCCCCGCGCGCCGCCGCCCACAACACAAAGGGCGCCAGAAAGACGAAATACCGATCTTCGTTGAAGACTGTGTCGCTGACCGCCAGCAGCAGATTGCCGATGAGCAGCGGTGTGCCGATCCAGAGCCAGAGCCACAGCCGGTCATCAGGGTGCCGCCCTGCATCCTCGGTGGCCGGCGATGGTCCTAGCAGTCCCATGATGACCAGCACACCAAAGAAAGCCAGCGCCGCTGTCACCCACCAATCCAGCCAGCCGGCACGCCAGATGGTGAAGATCTGTAGCTGGCGCACCATTGTCGCAGCGAAGTCCATAAAGGCCTGGCCCGGCTGTCCCTCGCTGTCGTTCACAAGCCACGCGTGGATGGCGAGGGGCAGGAAGAGCGCGCCTGTCACGGCTAGCGCTGCACTCCCTTCCAGGAAACGGCGGATGGGTGGCGCAAGCGCGGCAGGCAGCGTCGCCGCTGCAGTGTCCGGCCGGGATGCCTGCCACCACAGGCCGATCAGTGTCAGCCCCGCCGCCGGCAGCAGAAACGCACTGAAAAGATAACTGTAGAGCGCAAAGGTAAACGCTGCGATCAGCCCGCTCCACCATCCCATGCGCCGCGCAAAGGTTCTGCCTTGCCAGCCGCGCGCCAGGCAGTATGCCGCCCAGACCACGCCCGTCGTCGCTGGCTGGAACATGCGCAACTCCTGGCTGTACCAGACCAGAGCTGGGCTCAGCGCAACCAGCGCGCCCGCCAGCACACTCGCAGCGCGCCCGCTCAGGCGCCGCACCAGGAGCAGCACGCCCAGCACGGTCAGCACGCCCAGCAGCGCGCCGAGGGAGCGCAGCGCCGCATCGGAATGTTCCAACCCAAGGAACGCCAATCCCTTCTGCCAGTAGTGGAGGAGCAGATAGTATGCCGGCGGGTGTTTGTCGTTGAGCAACGGGAAGGTGTTTGCCCAGATGAAGGCAGGGTTGTCTTCGGCCCAGTCGAGGCTCACGGCCTCGTCGAACCAGAAAGAGTGATAGTCCAGGCGCCAGAAGCGCGTGAGTGCCGCCAGCCCGATGATGGCGATCTCAGGCCACCAATCGTGCCACCTGTGCGCCGCACCGGCAGTGCGCGCTACCTGGCTGGAAGCTGCCTGCGTCTTTGCTGCACCCATCATAGGGCCAGATCACCCACAGGTGCCGTCTGGAGGAAACGCCGATAGGCTCGCACCTCGAAGAGTTCCACCGTGACCTCTTCCTGCAGCTCCGCTGCCAGGTCAGCGGTGCGTTGGATGCCGCCTGCAGTGATCTGCACACTGTCACCGTCGCCCCATTCGACAATCTGGATGTCATTGCGCGCCTGGAGCCATAGAAGGCACTTGCGCACCAGGCTTTCTGGCACTGCAATGCGTGCCGCCATCCTGGCGACGTCGAGCGAGCCATTGCGCCCCAGCGCATACTTACACATGCTTGCGACAGCGCGTAGCACTTCTGGAACGTTGTCGTCGGTCGTGGTCTGTACGCACAGATAGACTTGTTCTGGCACAACGGTTGCCATCATCCAGTGCAGAACGTCTGGAGAGGGGGGCGTGCTCCACAGAACGAGCGGTGTGCCGGCCGGCACATGGACGAGATCGTGGCGTGGAGCGTAGGCAATGCCCTGCGGCGCCCCGTTGCCCAGCAACGCGCCCTCGGCATACCAGGCCGCATTCGCCGGAATCTGCTGCACCGGCTGCGCGTGTCGGCGCAGATCGACGACGTTAATCGATGGCTGTGGACGGAGGGTCGGCGGGACGGCGACGGCCTCGGCTGGGCGGTGGGCAATATACATCAACTGGAGGGATCGCTCGCCGCGGTACTCGTTGACCGACAGCGTGTAGACCAGGTCGACGGCGCCGGCCACCAGCTCGGCGTCGCCGCCGCCAAACCAGACGACGTCGTACGCCGCGCCGCTGCTGCCAGCCTTGCGCACGCTGAGCTTGCGGTGCGCGCCATCTTGCCCCATGCGCCGTTCCTGGACAATCTCCAGGTCGCGGCTGATGAAGCGGGGCACCGGATTGCCCTGGCCGAATGGAGCCAGCACTGCCAGCGCCTCGGCCAATTCCAGCGACAGCATCTGCGGTTCCAACTCAGCGTCGATCAGGAGACCTGTCTCCACCGTATCGTCACGATAGCGAGGAATGGCGCGGCTCAACTCGCGGCGAAAGGCGGCAATGTTCTCTGCAAGCAGGCTCAATCCTGCCGCTCCTGGGTGCCCGCCGTGGCTGAGCAGCAGATGGCTGCATGCTGCAATCGCAGCACCGATGTCCACACCGGGGACGCTGCGTGCACTGCCGCGCGCCGGTTCGCCCGGTGGGTTGAGCAGCAGCACAGCTGGCTTGCCGAACTCTTCCACCATACGGGACGCAACGATACCTACCACGCCGGGATGCCACTGCCAGTGAGATAGAACGAGCGCATTGAATTGCAGGAGCGACGGGTCGCGGTCGACCATTTCCAGCGCCGACTGCGTAATCTGGCTCGTCAGCAGGCGCCGTTCGCGGTTGAGACGCTCCAACTGCCCAGAGAGTTGGCTGGCACGCATGACGTCACGTGTCGTCAGCAACTCGATGGCGACCGTGGCATCGTCGAGGCGGCCGAGTGCGTTCATGCGTGGGCCAAGCTGAAATCCAATCGATTCTGCCGTCAGCGCCGCAGGCGTTACGCGCGCAACTTCCATCAGAGTCAGTAAACCGAATCGCTGTGTTGTGCGCAGGCGCTCTAACCCGCGTTGCAGCAGATAGCGCGCATCGTTGACCTGTTCGGCGACGTCTGCCACGATGCCGAGGGCCACTAGGTCGAGCAGCGCATCCGCTTCCGCGCTGCGCCCCGCCAATTCGTACAGCCGCTGCATCAGTTTGTAGCCGACGCCGACACCGGGCAACGTGCGCAGCGGATCACCCTCTGGCAGAAATTTCGGGTTGACAATTGCGTCTGCCCGGCGCACACTCCGCGCCCCGACTGCCCCGGCATCGAGGCCCCACAGCGGGTCCCGGTTCGGCGTCAGCGCCTGAAATTCGGCCGGCAGATCATGGTGATCGGTGACAATCACGATCAGCCCGCGATCCTTGGCAAAGCCCACCGCCTCCGCCTCGGCGATGCCGGTGTCACACGTCAGCAACAGCTGGATGGTGTCGTCCGCGTCCAGAATCTCGCGCAATTTGGCTACCCGGATGCCGTGCCCTTCAGCCAGACGGTTGGGCACGTGGTAGCGCACGGCCCGCTCGCCGGCCAGTGTGCGTAGCGCCGTGACCAGCAACGCGGTGCTCGTCTGCCCGTCGACATCGAAATCACCCCACACCAGAATCGTCGCAGCGTCGGCGATGGCCTGCTGCAGCAACTCAGCAGCGCTCTCCACGCCGATCAGGGCGGATGGCGGCGCAGGCGTGTACTGGTTGGGGTCGAGAAACGGAGCCGCCTTCTCCGGCGTGTCCAGGCCTCGCTGGGCCAGCAACTGGGCAACCAGGCGATGCCCACCGGCAACTGTGATCAGTTCCGGCGTTGGCGTAGCGGCAGGCTTGACGACCCAGGGCTGTCGCATCTTAAAAAGCCAATTCTTCCACATCGTCGAGGGTGAATTCCAGCGCCTTTTCGAGGTCGATGGCAAAAAAGTCCTCGGCGTCGTCCAGATCGTTGAGGTCACCGGCTGCAGCGCCGCGGTTGCAGCGGCTGCGATAGATGCAGAACGCACAGAAACGGCGGCGATGAGTCGGCGTATCCGCCACCTTGGGAAAGTCGGCTGCGCTGCTGCCGCCCAGGATCTCGCCAAGCAGACGCTGCAAGCGGGCATGGTTGGCGGCGTGCTGCGCTGCGTCGTAGCGGAAGGTGACGGGCTGGCCAGGTGCCGCCGTGAACCAGTAGCGCATCTCCACCTGTTCGGGGCGCACAGGGCCCCACGGCAGTCCGGCGCTGGCTTCGACGAGCACATAGGGATAGACGATGCTCTGCCAGCGCTGCCGCAGCGTACTCGGATCGCCGCGGCGTTTCGCTGTCTTCCAGTCGACGATGACAGCACGGCCATGCTGTTCAGCCGCAATCAGATCATACTTGGCGGCAAGTCGAAAGGGGCTCTCTGCCGGCGCGTCGCCGGCGCGCTGAAAGGGGATTGACAGCACGCGCTCGATCTCGCGGGCGGCGTCGGGCAGATCGTTGGGGCGGTGTGCCAGATAGGCGTCGAACCAGCCTGCCAGTGGCAGTTCCAGCCCGACGCTGACCTCCTCGGGCACAATGCCAATTTCAACGCGCTGCACCAGACGGTGGAAACGTTCACCCAGACGCAGAACGGCCTCGTGCTCCTGAATGGGCGATGCCTCGATCGCCGGCCACGGCAGCTGCTCGACGTAGGCTAGCCAGAAGCGACGCGGGCAGTCCTCAAACGCCTGGAGGCTCGATTGCGAGAATGAAAAAGTAGGTGGCAGCAGGGTCACGGTTGCCTTCGCTTCATAAGTTCGTCGCCGCGCCGCACACTCGCAGGCCGATGACACCCTATTGTACTGCGCGTCGCAGGCGCCGCCCAACCGGCGCTATCCCGGCAATTCACAGAACTGCGGAGCCTGGCTCCAGCCCGCGCGCAGCCACGTCCCGGTAGAGCGCAGCCGTCTGCGCAGCACAGCTCTCCCAGCGGAAGCGGGCTGCCTGTGCCAGACCCAGCGCGCGCAGGCGCGCCGCCAGTGCCGGCTGTGTCAGGACAAGTGCCACGGCATCGGCCAGCGCAGCTGGGTCGTGCGGAGCGACGAGCAGCGCCGCATCGCCGGCTACCTCGGGCAGGCTGCCGGCGTCGCTGCACACGACGGGCGCGGCACAGGCCATGGCCTCCAACACGGGAAAGCCGAAACCTTCGTAGAGGCTGGGGAGCAACACGCACGCTGCGCCGGAATAGAGCGCCGGCAATTCGACGGCAGACACGTAGCCGGCAAAGCAAACGTCAGCGGCCAGGCCGAGTTCGTCGACGAGCCGACGGATGGGCTCGAAGAGCCACCCGCTCCCGCCGGCGATCACCAGGCGATGGGGCAGGCCGGCAGCCTTGAGGCTGGCCAACGCCTGCAGCGCCATCATATGATTCTTGCGCGGTTCCAGCGTGCCGACCATGAGCAGATAAGGGCGGCCGGGACTGTAGCGCGCCGTAACAGCCGCCACCGCCGCTGCGTCGGTGGGACGAAAGCCGGCATCGATGCCTTCGTAGATGACATAGATTTTGTCTGACGCCACACCATAGAGATCGATCAGATCGCGGCGCGTATGCTGGCTCACCGCAATAATCGCATCCGCAGCTCGCACAAAGAGACGCATACCCACCTTGAGGAACCACGTATTGCGCCGTGTGTGATGCTCGGGATAGCGCTCGAAGATCAGATCGTGTACGGTGAGCACGGTCGGCGTGCGCAGATAGGGCAGCAGGTGTTCGGTGGCGTGGTAGACCGCAGGGGCATGCTCCTGCGGCGTGAGAAGGCGGGCGATCGGCGCATAGGGACGGCGTACAACCTGGCTGGCCAATACACTCAGCCGCCACGCATACTGCCCCATCCCAATGCAGTCGGCTGGCGCAGCGTGCAGGCTTGCCGGCACGCTGTGGCCGCTGTGCGCATTGTAGAAAAGGCGCAGGTCGACGCCAGCCAGCGGGTCGCCTACCAGCTGAACAGCCAACTGCTCAGCGTAGCGCGCCAGCCCAGCCCCTTGGTGCACCGCAGGGCCAATGTCGTAGCGGACAGATACAGTCACACGTTCCTACTCGTTGAGCAGTGCCTGCACGCGGCTCACAATCATCTCCATCGCCACACGGTTGTTGCCACCCTGCGGCACAATGATGTCAGCATAACGCTTGCTTGGCTCCACAAATTCCATGTGCATCGGGCGCACACTGCCCAGATATTGCTTGACAACCGAGTCGAGGCTGCGGCCGCGCTCTACCATGTCGCGGCGCAGGCGGCGAATGAAGCGGAGGTCGGCATCCGTATCGACAAAAATGCGCATATCCATCAGTTCGCGCAGGGCCGGCTCCGTGTAGATCAGAATACCTTCGACTAGGATGACCTTGGCTGGCTTGACACGCTGCGTCTCCGGGCCGCGATTGTGCGCGGCAAAATCATAGAGCGGCATGTCAATCGGCCGCCCGGCGCGCAGTTCGCGCAGGTGGCGCACCAGCAACGACGTCTCCAGGCTGTCAGGATGGTCGTAGTTGGTCTGCGCCCGTTCCTCCGGCGTGAGATGGCTCTGGTCGCGGTAGTAGTTGTCATGCTGGATGTAGGCCAGGCGCTCACGGCCCACTGCCTCCCAGATGCGGCTACTGACGGTGGTCTTGCCACTCCCCGTGCCGCCGGCCACGCCAATCACAGAAACGCTCGGCACGCGTGTTTCCTCCAACTCGGCCAGCGACGCACCTGTACTCATGTTGGCTGCTCCTGTACCGCGCTTGCCGCGGTACGTTCGGCCTGCCGGCGGCGCACTGCGTCGAGTGCAGCAGGCCAGTCAGTCTGAACGACGAGCACACTCCGCTCGACAGGCCACGGCCCGCACTGTGCCAGGAAAAAGGCTGGCCGGCCGTAAATCCCCCACAGGCCGGCGAGTGCCAGCAGCACAGCGGGCATCACCAGCCACAGGCCGGGTGACGTATAGGCCTGTACCCGTATCATCGGCATAGGCACAAAGCCCAGCGCAATCTCACCGAAAGGTGTGCCAATACGTTCTACCTGGCTGTGCCCGACCATGAAGCGCTGCACGGGCTCATCGCGATCACCCTGGAAGACCTCGACGACGAACGAATCATCGGCCGCAGGCGCAGTGCCGTTGTCCTGGCGGATCACACGCAGTCCCACGGCCTTTTGCGGCAGGACCAGCGTCTCCTCGCTGCCGGGGCTGGGAAAGCCGAGGCCGAGCATCGCCACCGTGTTGGCCTGGCCCGGCCGCGCCAGCTGCGTAGAATCATCGAGGGTGCGCACAAGCAAGCCGGGCGAGCCGGGCTGCGCACGGATGGTGACGCCGTTGACTGTGGCCTGCACGAGCCCCACGAGCGGAAACTGGCGCCGCTCGCCCTTGACAGCCACGCTCACCGCCGCACCGATGCTGTTCACACTCGGATAGAGCAATTCGTACTCGAAGGTAACGCCAAGGGATGGCTCCGACGCACGTTCAGCGGGCAGCAGAGGCGACGGTAAAAATTGCTGGCCGGCCATGCTATTCCACCACAGACCGACCAGGATCAACAGCATAGCAATGGGCAACAGCGGGCGCACCTGCGCCTCCAGCCGGCCGCGCTGCGCCAGGAGTCGTTCCTCCAACACGGAGTCCGGTGCAGACTCGCCCTCCAGGGTCTGCGCCGGGGCGGGCCGCACGCGCACTGTGCGACGCTCGATGTGCGTCGCCCAGCCGGCTACCTCCGTTTCAACTTCAGCGCTGGCGGCCAGCACCGGCGCTGGAAAGGCCGCACGCCAGCGCAGCACGCGCACCGGCAGAGGTGCTGTCACTGCTTCGCCGCCTGGATCGCTGCTCTGGTCGAGCGCAGCAGACAGCTGGCGAAAGCGGATTGCAAAGAGGATGGCGCTGGCGCTCTGCACCAGCAGCAGGAAAAACGCTGTGGCCAACAGCACGCGCAAAGCTGCGCTGTGCAGAACATCGAACAGGCCGAAACTACGCAGCCAGCGACCTGCCGTGCCGAACATTTCAGCGGTGGCCGTGAGCCAACGCTCGGCCGCCGCCGGCTCATCCTGAAACTGGCCCGGTAACTGCGGCAACAACAGGCTGGCTATCAGCAGCACACCCAGCAGGCTGACAACCGCCAGCAGCAGCCACGGGTCGCAGAGAACCTGCCACAGCAGCGTGCCCACGTCACGGCCGCGGGCGCCGCCTTCCATGGCCGGTGCATCCGCTTCAGGCATCGGCGCCTGCGCTGCTGGCTGCACGGCTGGCTCCCTCGTCATAGCGGATGATTCAACCAGTTTCCAACGGCGTTGGCCAGATTGGAGAGCGGCGCGCGGCGCAGGGTACACTCTGGCAGCGCATCGAGAAAGGCCTGCCCGTACGGCTTGCGCCACACGCGGCTGTCAAGCAGCACGACCACGCCGCGATCTCCGGCGCGCCGAACGAGGCGGCCAAAACCCTGCCGGAAGCGCAGCACCGCATCGGGCACTGTATAGTCGTTGAACGGATCGTCGCATTCTGCACTGCGCGCCGCCACCATCGGCTCGCTCGGCACCGCAAAGGGCAGGCGGGCAATGAGCAGGCAACGCAGCTCGTCGCCCGGCAGGTCGACCCCCTCCCAGAAACTGCGTGTCCCCAACAGGACAGCCTGCTCACTGGCGCGGAACTCGCGCAGCAGGCGGCTGCGGCTGCTCTGCCCGTGCTGAAGAACCGCCACCCCCATACGCTCGAGCGATGTACGTACCGCATCGGCTGTGGCGCGCACCTGCTGGAAACTGGTGAAAAGCGCCAGCGTGTGGCCCTGGCAGGCGAGTGCAGCCTGCTCCACCGCCTGCTCCACAAACTGCTGGTACCGCCCATCGTTCGGCAGCGGCATGTCGCTCGGCAGATAGAGCAGAACGCTGCGCTTGTAGTCGAAGGGGCTTTCCATCGTCGCAATCTTGACATCCCACAGGCCCAGCCGCTCGCGCAGATACGTGAAGCCGGTACTGGTGCGCAGCGTGGCCCCTGTGAAAATCGCGCTGCGCCGTGCCAGAACCAGCCCCTGCTCCACCACTTCCTGCACCGAAATGGGCGCCAGCGCCAGCGTCACAATCTCGCCATGTTCGCCTACTTCCATCCATGCCACCACATCATGGCGGCTCCCGCGCGGCGCCAGCACGATCTCGTCCAGGCGGCGGGACAGTTCGTCCAGAGTGCCAACGAGGATGCGGCATTCGGCTACCAGGCTGACGGTGCGTTCCTCCTCATCCCAATGCGCGCGCTCCATGGCTGCAACGGCGCTGGCAAGATCTTCAACCAGCGTACGGAGGGTACGGCTGGCGTGATCCCACTCAATCTCTATCTCGCTCCACAGCGGCTGGCTGCGCACTTTGCTGTCCAGGGCTAGACGCTGTACGTAAGCACCATCGCTGCGGAGCTCGCTGTGGGTGCGCGCAAAGTTGCTCAGCAGTTCGGCAAAAGCAGCGAGACGCTGGCTCGTGCGCCGCGCCTGAGCGGCGAGCGCTGGCACTGCTTCGCGCAGAGACGAAAGACGGGCGTCGGCCGCATGACGGTGCAGTTGCGCCGCCAGATCGCCGTCGACGGCCAACCGTCCCAGCGCCGCACTCACCTCCGTCCACTCGACACGGTAGGTTAGTTGCTCGGTAGCAGCCTCTTCCAGGCGGTGCGCCTCGTCGATGATCAGATGAGCGTAGGTGGGCAGCACGCGACCTGCCACCGCCAGGTCGGCCAGCAGCAACGCATGGTTGACGACGATGAGATGTGCTTCTTCGGCGCTGCGCTTGGCTTCCAGATAGAAGTCGGCGTCGGGCAGACCATAGGCCGCGCCCAGCACACGGCTGCACCGATCGGTCTCACATGCGACGCCGTCGGAGCCGAAACGCCGCCAGATCGCCTGCTCCGTGCTGTTGAACAGAGCAAGTTCGGCGGCGTCACCTGTCTGCGTGGTGGGGAGCCACACGAGCACCTTGGCGAGTACAGTGAGTTCACGCGGGCTGAGGCGGTGGTGGGTGCGCCATTCATGGAAGCGCCGTGTGCAGATGTAGTGCTGGCGTCCCTTGAGCAACGCAACGCGCAGCGGCGGCAGGCCGCGCGCCGCCAGGAGCGCAGCCACCTGGGGAATCTCCTTCTCCAGCAGCTGCTCCTGCAAATGGATGGTATTCGTAGCGACGACGACGCGATCGTCGTTGGCCACAGCCCACAGCGCGGCCGGCAGCAGATAGGCAAGGCTTTTGCCCGTGCCCGTGCCCGCTTCGACGAGCAGGTGGTCGCCCTCATTGAACGCTTGCATCACCTGCTGCGCCATCGCAACTTGCCCGCTGCGTCGCTCGAAGGTGGGGCCGAGCAATGTGTGGAGCGGCCCACCCTCAGCAAAGAGGGTCTCGACCATGGCCGGCGCAACGGTCACCGGCGCGTCCTGCGCAGTGGCGATCAGCCGTTCGGTGACTGGGGCGCGCTGAAAGACCGGCGCCCAGTCCCCAGGCGCCCCTTCAGCCAGCAAGGCAGCGCCATCGGCAAAGAAGCCGGCCAGTGGCCAGCCACTCTCTTCAGCGCTCTCGGCGATGAGGCGCACGATGGCCGGCGGCAGCGCCAACATGCGGGCGTGGAGAATGCGAAAGAGATGGCCCGTTGCCTCAGCGTCGTCCGGCGCACGGTGCGCGTCGACCAGCGGAATGTCGAAGTGCAGGCAGAGCTCGCCCAGGTTGTAGCTTGCTGCGCCCGGCAGCAGGATGGTAGCGAGCTCGACGGTGTCGTACGCCGGGCGGCGAAAATTGACGCCGGCCGCACGCAGGAAACCGAGATCGAAATCGGCATTGTGGGCGATGACGGCGCTGACCTCGCTGCCGACGAAGGCGAGCACTTCGGGCAACACACGCTCGAGGGGGGGCGCATCGATCACGTCGACGTCGCGAATCCCCGTGATTTGTGTGATGCGCGGGGGAATGGCGCGCAGAGGATTGACCAGAGAACTGAAGCGTTCGATGACTCGGTCGCCGCTGAACTTGACCGCGCCGATCTCGATAATCGCATCTCGGGACATGTCCAGGCCGGTGGTTTCCAGGTCAAGCGCGACATAGACGCGCTCTGCCATGCGATAGGGTTTCCTTGCTAGGTGTAGGTGCACAGCGAACAACTGGCACGCAAAAAGCAGATCGACTTCATTATAACAGGGTCGCTGCAAACGACGAACCGCCCTGCAAACGCGTTGGACAAGTTGGAAACACTTGCGCTGATTCCGCACCTGAACTCGTCTTGTTTGTCTAATCGGAGATTGTCAATCATAATTCCGTTCTGAAGCGCTCGCATCTGACAGCCTCTTCGTGGAACCAGCCGATCCGTCAAAACCGCCCACGCGTTCCCCACTGGGGACAAAAGATTCGTCAATGCCAAAAACATTCTAAGCCTGATTGGAGAAGCCAAGGAGTCCTAGCATGAAACACGCAGACTACGGAAACAAAATCGTCCCGGCCGCAGTGGCTCTTGCAGCCTTACTGGCCACTTTCTGCCTGCTGCAGACAGCGTCTGCCCAGCCATTGCCCCCTGCCGGTGGCTTGTTCCTGCCTGCAATTCTCGCCGGCGGCAATGCATCGCCTGTCCCTCCTACACCGTCGCCGGGCGCCGTAGAAAGTGCCTTCCCCAGTGGACTGGCGGTTGCCGCACCCTTCAACGTGCAGCGTGCCCAGCCCGCTGCTGGGGCCGCTGTTGCCGCCAGCCCCTTTGTCCCTGCCTATCGCGCAATGGCGGAGCGCATTCGCTCCGCATTGCTCTCGACCACGGGCGTACCGATCACCAATGCCGTCCGCAGCCTCGTCCAGGGGGCAGGCGGGGGGCGCGCCAACTGCTATGGACCCCAGCTCAACTACACCAATCACCCTGGCGGCGGCAGTGGTCAGCTGCCGGGCGGCGACCTCGGCATCTGGCTCGAATACGAACCGCAGCAACGGTCGGACCCCAATAGCCCCACCTACACGCAGACCCTGGGGCTGGGAACAACGGACGCCTACACGCTGACCTACGGATCGCCGGGACACGCCTGTTCTGCAGCCCAGCTCAATAGCCTGATGCGCGGGATCGAAGCACAGTCGGAGGCAGCGCTGACCCTGGCCGCAGCGCTCGTAGCGCAGGCCGCGATCAGCGGCTCCTCAGTTCTCACAGACGGCACTCCGCTCGACCTGACCACGGCGATGAACGGCAGCTCGGCGTTTGTCTTCAGCCAGGCCGTACTCTCGCGTACCGCAGAAACGATCTACTATGCCGTCGCCTTCCAGACCAACGAACAGCAGCTCAACGGATCCGGCTCAACTGCCCACACCTACGCGGTGACAGTCACGCTCGCCCACCAGCCGGACAGCAGCACACCCACCGAACGCTACCGAGGGCTGCTCACCTATCAGATCCTGGACAGCGACTACCGGGGAGGGCTGCACTGTGCAAGCAGTGGGCCGCCGCCAGTTTCGGCGGTGCCCAGCGGCTCGCTGGCCTACAACCGCAGCGCAGCCACCGACCTGAAGGTGCAGGTGCGGCAGGCGACATTCTGCGTGCAGGACGCGGCCGGCGCCTTGAACCCCGATGGACTGACGCTGGCAGGCTGGTCGGACAACTACAACGTCTTCACGGCCAACTTCGACCCGACTGCTGCCTTCACAGACACCACAACAGTCAGCGATACACTCACGACCGACTTGGCTGGCTCGTATGCCTTCGCCTGGCAGGCAGGCAACGGAGACGGCTATAGCCGCGTCTTCAATGTCGCTGTCAACGATATGAGCCCGATGAGCGGCGAGGCTTACTTCGGTTTTGGACGGCGCATCCAGGAATCGAGCGGGCACAGCTACCCTCTCACCGACACAACAGGAACGCCTAGCACGCTGCTGCCGGACGATGCAGTCATCGCCGTAGAGGGCATGTTCTGCAACTGGGCCGGCCCGAGCATACCTGGCTCCGGCCGATTTCAGCCCTACGCCCAACGCCAGTTTGTACGCTTGAACGACAGCACCGGTTTTTTTGAAGTGCCAGCCGGCGGCTCGGATATTCGCTACGCACCGACCGATACTTGCCTCTACAGCGTGGGGGGCAGCTACGACAACACCGTCGATTTCTGGTATGACCGCACCCTCAACGGGGTCCGGGACGAGACCTACACCGATCCGCTGGCCGACAGTGACAACCCCTTCGGTGACCGCGGCGTTGCGTCGCTGACTGTGGGAACCAGCGACGTTGACGGCATCTTCGACTTGATGGATACCATACAGGCGACGACCGATTACGGCTCTATTGTCAACACGATCCGAAACGGCCGCGGCTATGAGCTGCCCGTCGCTCCTTGACGCAACGACCCATTACCACAAACTTGCGCCGTATGTCTCGGCACGGTGCAAGTTTGTGGGCCAGACCGCCCACTGCTGCACCGTGCCGGAGGCGTGAGTGGAGCGAAGGAGAAGTTTGCCGTACAGCGACGCGCCAATTCCCCCGCCCGCTCCGCTGCCACCGCGTAAAATTGCCAACGCCCGCGCTTGTACGGCACAATAGCTCGCATGCGTGTCTCCGTCATCGCCACCGTCTACAACGAACGAACCAGCATTGAGCGCCTGTTGGCCTCGCTGGCCGGCCAGACGCGGCGACCCGACGAGGTCATCTTCTGCGATGGCGGCAGCCAGGATGGCACGGTCGATGCCATCCGCGCCTACTCCGCACGCTATCCTGACCATCTGCCTGGTTTGCAGATCAGGGTCGCCCCAGGAGCCAACATCAGCCGCGGGCGCAATATCGCTATTGCCGCGGCAGCCGGCCCCCTGATCGCCGCAACCGACGCCGGCGTACTTCTGGAAGCGCAGTGGCTGGAAATGCTCGTCGCCCCGTGGGAAAAAGACGCGCAGACACTGGCGGTGGCCGGTGCGTTTGTGCCCGACGCACAGGGTGTCTTCCAGACGGCTATGGCGGCTACGGTGCTGCCGTTGGTCGAGGAGATCGACCCGCGGCACTTTCTTCCCTCCAGCCGCTCGGTCGCTTTTACCAAAACCGCGTGGCAACGCGCCGGCGGCTACCCAGAATGGCTCGACTATTGCGAAGACCTGCTCTTCGACTTTGCTGTCAACGCACAGGCGCCGGAACGCACCACGGCCTTTGTCTGGGCACCGCATGCCCGCGTGCATTTTCGCCCGCGCCAGACACTGAGCGCTTTCTGGACGCAGTACTATCGCTACGCGCGCGGCGACGGCAAAGCCGACCTGTGGCGCAAGCGCCACGCCATCCGGTACGCCACCTATTTCGTGGCGTTGCCGCTGCTGTTGGGCCATGCCTTCTTCGGTTTCTTTGGCCGTGGGTTGGGCTGGCTGGGAGTGCTGGCCGGCGTCGTCCTCTATTGCCGGCGGCCATGGCAGCGCCTGCGCTCGCTCGGCGCGTCGCTTTCGCCAGCGCAACGGCTCCTGGCTGCCGCGCTCGTGCCACTCATTCGGGTCACGGGTGACCTGGCCAAGATGGCGGGCTATCCCGTCGGACGCTTATGGCGCTGGCGCCACCGTGCCGAAATTCCTGACGAAAGGAAAGGTCGATAGAAACCAGGAGGTTGCAAGTTCGCCCTCTCGGCGGCGGTGCCCGAAAATCTTGGTTTCTACATCGCATCACTTCATCGCAGCGATCTGCAAAAGGGAGCACGATGACTGCGGGCCGATAGGCTGTTTGCTATGGTTTGACACGCGGATACAAAGGTTCGCAGAGGAACAACAAAGTGTACGGTGTGCATTCTCTGCCTCTTGATGCCTTTGCACGGAGACAGGACCCTGGCGAGGTGTAGATGTGAGTGCTGCGATCGATCGAAGAGAAGTGGCGGCCGACCTGGTGGAGGCGACCCCGGGCGCCTGGGGAATGTGGCTGCTGGCCTCACCCTTCCTGATCTTTGTACTGTGGCTGTGGGTCGATATCTTTGCCTACTACAGCCCTGTGCCGTGGAAGTGGCTCGATGTGCTGATCGGCGCACTGCTCTTCGCCTTCCTCGTCGTTCTGCCGCTGGGCTGGCTGGCGCACCGTACAGTCACAGCTGCACCGCGCCTCTTTCAGCATGCAGGCTGGGATATTCATCCGCTTGAACCGGTACGCGATCAGGAAAAATATCTCGTGCGCTATATCTACCATGCGCGCCGCCGTGCTGCTCCCTCATGGAACCGGCAATGGCTGCGCGCTGCACAGGGCTGGGTCTACATCGAGATTGCGGCAATTCTCATCGGCGGCATTCTCATCGTACCCCTTTTCTTCAGCGCGCTCGACTTCGGCTTTGGTCGCTAATATGCCCGTCGCCCACCGCCTGCGTGCCTGTCTTGCACTCCTGCTGGCCGCTCTCGCATCCGTGGCCGGCTATACAGGGACACACGCTGTTCCTCGTACACCGCAGCCACCCCCTGCCCCCCTGATGGAGCGCCCTACCGCGCCGGTTGTCGCGCAGGTCTCCTTTGCAGGGCAGGACGATCTCAACCGACTGGCCGGCGAACTCGACGTCTGGCAGGTCGATCACGCCATGCGCCGGGCAACGTTGCTGCTGACCCCGGCCCAGCTGCAGCAACTGCGCAGCACAGGACGCCCCCTGACGGTCGACGCTGCAGCGACCGCACGCCTGGCGTGGCCCACGTCAACCGTTTCATCGCCGCTCCCAGAACGCATCCCGAACTTTCCCTGCTATCGCACTGTGGAGGAGACCTACACCAGCCTGGCCCAGCTGGCAGAGGCGGCTCCCGACCTGGTGCAGCCGGTTTCGCTTGGGCAGAGCTGGCAGTCCGTACAGACAAGCGGCGGCGCCGGCTATCCCATTGAGGGCGTGATCCTCACCAACCAGGCACTGCCCGGCACCAAGCCCATCCTGTTCTTGATCGCAGCCATCCATGCCCGCGAACTGACAACCGCGGAGACGGCCACGCGCTTTGCCGAGCAGTTGGTGCACCGCTATGGCCTCGACCCCGATGTAACGTGGCTGCTCGACTACACCGCAATTCACATCGTGCCGCAAACAAACCCCGACGGGCGCAAGAAAGCAGAAAGCGGCCTCTACTGGCGCAAAAATATCAACGACAGCTATGCCTGCTTCCTCGATCCGAACAGCATCGGCGTCGATCTCAACCGTAATAGCAGCTTTCGCTGGAACCAGTGCACGGGGACTGGCTGCTCGAGCGGCAGTGCCTGCTCCATCACCTACCGCGGCCCGGCGCCGGCGTCGGAGCCGGAAGTGCAGGCCATTGAGGCCTACATGCGCACAATTTTCGCGGACCGGCGTGGGCCGCTCGACAGCGACGCAGCCCCTGCCGACACCTCCGGCGTGATGATCTCGCTGCACAGCTACTCGCCGCTCATCCTCTATCCGTGGGGATGGACGCAGGCTGCGGCGCCCAACGCCGAGGGGCTGCGCACCCTAGCGCGCAAATTCGGTTACTACACCGGCTATTCCGCCTGCCAGTCGGGCGGCGACGGCTGCCTCTACATGACCGACGGCACAACCGACGACTTTGCCTATGGGGAACTGGGCGTTGCCGCCTTTACTTTCGAACTGGGCAGTGAGTTTTTCCAAGCGTGCAGCGCCTTCGAATCGTCGATCCTCAGCGGCACGCTGGACGCACTGACCTACGCCGCCAAGGCCGCGCGGCAGCCGTATCTGGCGCCAGCCGGGCCCGAGATCATCTCGGCAACAACCACAGTGACGCAGCTCCTGGGCGGGCAACCCGTGACGCTGACAGTCATAGCCGACGACACGCGACGCGAGGCCGTTGCTCGCAAAGGCGAGCCACTGGCCGACGCAGCGCAGGCGATCCAGGCGGCCCGCTTCACGATCGCTGCACCCAGCTGGGCGCCGTGCGCTGTTGCCCAGCCCATGGCGCCGGCTGACGGCTTCTTCGACACCGCTGTCGAAGAAGCGGTAGCGGTCATCGATACAGCAGGATGGCCCCCAGGCCGCCATCTCCTGTTCGTAGAGGGACAGGATGCCGCCGGCGCATGGGGCGTGCCAACAGCGGTCTTTGTCGACGTGGCAGACACAGATGGCCACGTGCCTGCCTATGTCGCCCAGCCGGCAGCATGCGAGCAACTGCACCTGCCGTGGATTGCTTGGAACCAGGGGCCGTAGCCAATGAACGTGCTCTCCCTCGCTGTCGGCCTTCTCCTGGCCGTGCTGACGCCCCTCTACCTGCGCGGGTGGGTGCGACTGCGCAGGCGCGGCGCTGGATTTGCCAGCTTCGCCCGGCTCAGCGTCTTTCTCTTTGCCGCCCTCACGACTGCACTGGTCTTCCTCTCGCCCATGAACTGGCTCAACGCCGACTATTTCTTCATCCGCGTGGCGCAGTACCTCTTCCTGTGCCTCTTTGCCATCCCAGCTTTCTTCATCAGCTGCGCCTTTGATGTCATCCTGTGGGGGCTGCCCGCCGGCGCCCGTCGTACAGTCGGACGCTGGATGCGCGGTCGAGGCCCGGTGCAGCGCTTGCTGCACAAGGCGACGCAGCCGTGGATTGCCTTCATCCTCTTCATTGCGCTCTTTGTGACTTGGTACGACAACCGCATTGCCTCGTGGCTGCTGGCCAACCCGCTGCTGCACACAGCGTCGCTGCTGTTGCTGGGCGCAGCAGCCATGCTGACATGGTGGCATCTCATCGGCACAGGGCTGCGGCTGCACACAGAACTCTCCCCGTGGTTGGCGGCAATAACACTCCTCATTATCGAACTGGTGAGTATGTCCATCGCTGTGCCGACCGCTTTTTCCACCGAACCGATCTACGCGCACTATGCGGCAGCCTTCGCCGCCCCCGATCGCTTTCTGCCCCTGACCATCGCCGACGACCAGGCGCTGGGCGGTGGACTCTTGTGGGTGGGCGGCAGCGCCGTCTTCCTGTCGAGCATCGTCCTGATCCTCAATCGCCTCTTCAATCGCCATCGCATGGATCGATCCGACCCGTTGCCGGGCTGGGATGCCGACGAACGCATGATCATGCCGGGGCTGGAACACCGATTGAAGAAGTGACAGCGATCAACAGATACTCTTTGATGCGCTCTACCTCTCTTCGTCGTATTGGGCTTTTGATACCCTATCTTCATTGTCTTCCAGCGCTATCTGGTGGAAGGCATCAGCACAACCGGACTGAAAGGCTAGCCGCTATGATACCGATTCCACCGCACAACATTCCGCGCACACGCGCGGTCGAGATTGTCTGCCACCGGGGCGCCAACGAGTATGCGCCGGCCAATACCCGCGCCGCAGCCCAAATTTGTGTGGACTGGGGCATGGATTATGTGGAGATCGATGTCAACACCAGCAAGGATGGCGTCCTTTACGTCTTCCATGGGCCGGAAGTACAGTTCACGACCAACGGCTCTGGTCTTTTTCACGAATTGACGGCCGCCGAGATCGACGAGCTGGACGCCGGATCTTGGTTCGATCCGAGTTTTGCTGGCACGCGCGTGCCCCGTCTGGACGAATATCTGCGTTGGATCCAGGGCAAGGCGAAGCTCTTCCTCGATGTAAAGCACGCCGACCTGCCGCAACTGCTTGCGCTGCTCCACGATATGCAGATGCAGGACGACTGTTTTTTCTGGTTTGGCGACCCCGACGCAGCCTATGCCTTTCGCCGCCTGGCGCCGCACCTTGTTCTGAAAGTCAACGCCGACGACGCGGCCGCAGCACGGGCCGCCCATGACAGTTTGGCTGCCAATATCATTGAGACCGGCCTGGAGAACCTGACGGAAGAGTTCGTCGACGCCTGCCGATCGCGCGGGATGAAGATCATGGTCTATCACACAGAGAAAGACCCGGTCGCCTTTCGCACCATACTGGACTGGGGAGTCGATCTGATTAACTGCGACCACGGCGATGTCGTCGCACAGGTCGCTGCTGCGCACGCCGCAGAGCGTGCGCCAGGTGAACGCTGATGGCGCAACGAATTCGTGCGATTTTTCTTGACTGCGGCGATACCCTGGTCGATGAGGGCAGCGAGGTCAAACCGGATGGCGAGGTCTCCGTGCGCGCCGACCTGATTCCCGGTGCCGGCGAGCTGGTGCGCGAACTCAAGCGCCGCGGCTACCCGCTCGCCCTCGTGGCCGACGGCCCGCTCGCCACTTTTGTGAACAACCTGGGTCCGTACAGGATCTACGACCTCTTTGATGTCTACGCGATTTCTGAGACGGTCGGCGCCAGCAAGCCTGATGCCCGTATCTTCCGCAGCGCACTTCACCAGCTTCAGATCGCGGCGGATGACCATGCGCGCGTGCTCATGGTCGGCAACCACCTGGGCCGCGATATCAAGGGCGCCAATGCGCTGGGCATCACCAGCGTCTGGCTGGACTGGGCGCCGCGCCGCGCCAAGACGCCGGCCGATGCATCTGAGCAGCCAGATTTCACCATCAAGATGCCGCTGGATTTTTTGCATCTCGTGGACCAGATCGAGGCCGGCCAAGCGCTGCCCAAGGAGCGCGTACACCGCCAACACCCATGATTCCGCACCCGCCCGTCAACGGGCGTCCAGAAAACCAGCGTAACCTCGCCGTGAACCTGTGCCGGTTGGCCAGATCCCTGCAGACAAAAGCCGCTCACCTCTCCCGCACGCACTGTACGACAATACCAGCTGCGATCTCATCCCATCAGGGCTGAATGTACGCCGCAATCGATACCGTACGCTCGCCGAGATTGTCAGCGTAGCACACCTGCCACGTCGGTGCCCAGGCCAGCGCCGTCGCCCGCACATCCACATCGCTGCGCCGCGGCTTGATCTGCTCCGTGGTCAGCCCTTCTGTCACCCGCTCCCAGCGTGCAGTGATATCAGCGACGTCGGCCAGCAGCTGCTCTTCCAGTTGCCCCTTTTCGGCTTCGAAGCGGGCCACCTCCTGCTTGCTCTGCTCAACGCGCTGCGCAGCCTGCTGCGCCTGATTCCACTTACTCGTCGCGCTGGAGACGGCACGGCGCGTACTGCGTCCGGTGAAAAAACTGAGCACACTCTCGCCAATATTCACCCACTGCTCCGCCTGCCTCGCCTGCGCCTTTGCCTCGTCAGCCGCCAGGCTCTGCCGCTCCTTGGCCAACTGATCGGCGACGCGTTGAATCTCTTTTTCTGTCTTGGTGCGCAGCTTCTCTACCTCGGCGTCGCGCCGTTCGCGTGCAGCCTGCTGCAGACGAATCGCAAAGGCACGATCGTCCTCGTCGACCCTCCGGTAGACACCGAGATCGGAATGAATCACCAGATCGAACACCTCATGATAGTAGAGCCAGTCGGCCAGATCTTTGGCCGCACTGCCGTATGCCTTGACGTTGGAGTAGCCTTCGGGCGGCTCGGCATAAAATGGACCCTGCACCTTGTCGACAGGTTCTGGTTGGGAGGCCAACGTGTTCGACGTCAGATGCAGCCGCTCAGCCTGCCCCCAATCCAACCCGCCCAGCTGGCGCACACCCCCGGCCAGCAGCAACACCTCGTTCTGAGCGTTGATCGCGCGCTTTGTGTCCACAAAGCGCACCGTCGCCGCACCGAGAATACCCGCATCGTAGAGCAAGCTGACTCTCTTGACCTCAACCTGGGCGCCAGCTGCGGCACCAACCTGCTGGATAGCCGCACGCTCGTCCACCGTGCAGGGCAGAAAAACCTGCCGTACCTCCGGCGCCACAGCCGGTGGCGTCGCCATGAAACCGGCCAACTCAGCAGGAGCTGCCGCGCGGTCGCCTGGTGCCGCCAGGTCACCTGCAGCCGGTAGGGCCGTGGGTGCCGTTGCTGGCTGAGCCGTGGGTACCGTCGCTGGTTTGCTGGCTGCACCAGACCCGACCTTGGGCGGCTGCGCCGGGCGCTCCTCCCCAATCAGCGTGCGCACCTGCGGCAGGGTCAGCGGCCCCCGCAAATAGCTCATCGCCCAGCGCGTGTGAAAGACGACTGGCCCATCGTTGTTGACATTATTCATCAGAAAGACACGGCTCCCCAGCCGCGTGATAAGTTTGTCATAATCGACGGCGTCGCTCTTGCCAGCCTCGGAGAGCGCACCCTTGAGCCCGGCCAGCACACGCTCCTTGTCGCGCTCAGCTTGCAGCTTGCCGATAAACCAGGTGCCGGCGTTGGTCAGCCCCTTATAGTCGATGTCCACCGGATTTTGTGTGACGAGCACAACACCCAGGCCGAACGCGCGCGCCTGCTTGAGCAGCGTCAGCAGCGGGCGTTTCGAAGGCGGCTCTGCCGTCGGCGGGAAGTAACCGAAGACCTCATCGAAATAGAGCAGGGCACGCAGGCTGGTCGTGCCGCTTTGCTTGCGCATCCACGTGATGAGATTCTCCAGCAGCAGCGTGACGATGAACATGCGCTCGCTGTCGCTCAGATGTGCAATGTAGATAATGCTGTGGCGTGGCTTGCCTTCCGCACTGTAGAAAAAGCGGTCGACGTCGAGCGGTTCGCCCTTGAGCCATGACTGGAATTTGGGTGATGCCAGCAGCGTATTGAAATTCATGGCCAGTGCAAAGCGATCCTTGGCAGGGAAAAAAACATCTACCTCGAATGCGCCCAGTTTCTTGACCGGTGGATTGGTGATGGCGGCAATCAGCTGGTCCAGGTCGAGATCTTGGCCCTGCTGCCAGTAAAATTCAAAAATGTTGGCGAGCAGAATACCCTCACGGCTGCGTACCGGGTCGGCGTTGACCCCAGCCAGACCCAGCAATGCAGCCACCGTGCCGCTGATCCGCTCGCGGATCGCCTCGGCTTCAGTCGTCCAGTCCAGCTGCGGCGCAGCCAGGCTGCCCAGAATATTGACCGGCACACCCATCTCGGAGCCGGGCGTGAAAATCGTGTACGACGTGTGCCCGGCCAGTACATTCATCCGCTCCCCGCTGATGCCCCAGTCGGCCAGCCCCTTCTGCCACGTCTCGGCAGTGGCAGTGGCGAATTCAGCCACCGTCTTCTCCTTGCGCCGCGCATCGTCGGCATTGATCCACGGCTCGAAATCTTCTGGCCGCAGATCAGGGAATTGGAGGAGCAGGTTGGTGATGTCGCCCTTTGGGTCGATCAGCAGAGCCGGCACCTTGTCGATGGCTGCCTCTTCGAGCAGGCCGATACAGAGGCCGGTCTTGCCGCTGCCCGTCATCCCGACGCAGACCGCATGGGTCACCAGGTCGCGCGCGTCGTAGCTGATGGGCATCTCGCTGCGCTCGCCCTTCTCCAGGTCATAGGCTGCTCCCAGATAAAAGGAGCCGAGTTGTTCAGGTGGCGCTTGCATAGCTGGAATCCTCTCAATCATCGCTGTTCAAATGAATTTGAGCAGTGTTGACCAGGCACGCCGATGGGCGATGCCTGCATGGCTTCTTTCCAATTCCTGGCCAATCGCTGCGAGAAATCGGTTCCGTCCCCGTTCTCCGAAGAGGACAAGGATCCCGGAAGAGAAAGTAGCAAAATCCGCAACGTAGAGATTGTGACCGCTGGCAAATTCGCCAGCAATTCGCTGAGAAAGCATCTGTTGCTCGGATACCGCCGACGGCAACCGAGCCAGAAAGAGCACCTCGCTGATATGTCGCGAACGTACCGATTCTAGTTTGGAATCCAGGTGCGTCAGGGTTAAGACTCGATCTTTCACTTCAACAAGCAAAACGATTTCGTCACTGTGCCAGCATTCAATATCGGCCAACATACCAGATGCACGATCCGCTGCATTGACGCGGGTATGTTTGACGTCATCGAACAGACCGAATTCCATACCAATCACTTGAAACAGCGCAGTTGCGACGACTTCCAGCCTCTCGCCACCGGAACTCTCGGCAAGATACTGTGTAAGACAGTCTTGTAGTCCCTTGAGGCTAACTCGGTTTGGCGTTGGGTAAGTGATCTGGACTTCGGAAAGCAGGAGATAGATTTCGAACAGGACTTGTCGAAGGAGTCGCAGCGCAGAGTCAGGGTCTCGTGATGCCTCTACCCAGTCTAGTACTGCAACCAGCTTGTCCCAATCTGCCTTGTTTTTTTGTTGTTCACGAAACTCGGCGGTTACTGCTCGAACTCGGAGCGGGTTGTTGACATATGGCTCTGGGGAGCCGCCTAATACGCGGTGATTGCTCTGGTCAAAAGGAACGATCACTTCATGCGCAATTGTGCGGGCGTCAAACGAACCGGCGTATTCATAGGCGGCCATGAGACTGTGAGCATCCAGATCAGGATTCACTGTCTTTGCCAGCAGCTGTGTCGGCAATACGTAGTGATACGATTTGATTTTGCTGGTGAGGCATGCTCGAACCAGCTCTGTCAATCTATGTCCGGCGCCCAACGGCGCTTCAGGAGGGTCACCACTGGAAAATGACAGCAGTGTTTCCTGCCAGACTACCGCGAGTCGCTGTCTGCAATTTTCTACAAGATCACGAATTTCAGGACTCATTGGCGAGGAGGCTGACCTGGCCGGATGTTTCGGCAATCGGATAGTTCGTCCACAACACTTCCACCCTCATTGTCTTTACAGAGTGGGTCGTTCTAGGTTCTGCCTCGTACACATACCAATCCCGATACAGCGTATCCATCAGCTGACCGTGATAACCTGAAATCGCTACTTTCCCCTGTACTGCTGAAAGAACGTCGAACAGAGCGATGTGATCTTCGTTCGTCATTTCATATCGGTACGCCTTGATATCCCCGCGTGAGTCGTGCACATAGGGAGGATCACAGTAGAAGAGGGTGTCAGGACTATCGTAGCGGCGGATGACCTTGATAGCTGTGTCATGTTCAATCTGAACGCGTAAGAGCCGACCGGCAATTTGCTCCAGACCTTCTACGCTGCCAAGCCAGCGCGAGACTGCACCCGACATCCCGGCGCGACTTGTGTTGAGGCAGTTGGCCCATCGTCCAACGGATGCTGTCTGTGCCAATCCAGTGCGTACCTGCCTTGCCCTCACAAAAAAGCGGCGCGCCCGTTCAAGATCGGTCAGTCCTTCCTCACTGTCCACAGAGTCGATAGCAGCGATAAACTCTTCACGTGAAAACGGCGTCATCCCGATTGCAAACACGAGATCATCTTTTTGTTCCCGCAAGATCCGGAAGAAATTGACGACCTCGCTGTCCAGATCGTTGTAGGTTTCCACAGGGGAGGGGCGACGGTTCAGCAGAACCGCAGCAGAACCGCCAAAAGGCTCGCAGTAGTGATGACACTCGGGTAGTAGACCGAGCAACCAGTTCAGTTGGCTGTACTTGCCCCCATACCAGCCAAAGGCTATGTTCTTGCTGGCCATAAGCCTCCTTTGTCGGATTCCGGCACACAGGTGCGGCCGCGACAGCATGAGCATATCATCCGCGGTATCTGCGTGCAACCTCGTCGTCAAGTCGGGGTTCAACCCTCGGCTTCGCCGCCATGCCCCCAACTTGAATTGCACCCGTCAAGTCAGCCTATCGCACCATGCGCCGGTAAAGCTCTTCGTCTTCGAGCTGCCGCCGCGGCTGGATTGCGCGGCGCTTACGCAACTGCTCACGCAGGCCCAGCAAACCTGCCACCTGGCCGCGCAGCCGCGCACGTGCCGCCTCGCCGCGCACGGCACGCAGCGCAGCCAAGGTAACGGTGAGCTGCCCCCACAAAATAGCGATCGCATTGCGCCATAGCAACGACCGTGGCATGTTCTTGGCGATCATCCACAGCGTGTTGCGCCCCACGTAGTAGCTGGCCAGCACGTCGCCGCCGCTGGCGCTCAGGTGGTGATAGACGCGTGCCTGCGGCGCAAAGACGGCCTGGTACCCTGCCAGCTGCGCACGGAAACCAAAATCAGCATCCTCCACGTACATCCGGAAGGACTCGTCGAATCCCCCCAGCGCCTGCCACACATCGCGCCGGTAGGCCGTGGCGCCGCCGCAGCCGCTGAAAACCTCGCGCCAGTCGTCAAACTGGCCACGGTCGACCTGCCACACACCGCGGTTGCGCGGGATGCCGTCGACGCCGAGCAGGTCGCCAGCCGTGTGCAATGTATCGCGACGGTCGAACAGCAGGATCTTGCTGGTGACGATGGCCGCCTGCGGGTTGGCGACAATCGCCCGAACCAGCTCTTTGAGCCAGTCAGGCTCCGGTTCGGTGTCGCTGTTGAGCAGCACGATGATCTTGCCGCGCGCGGCTGCAGCCCCGGTGTTGCACGCCTGCACGAAACCGCCGTTGCGCCGGTTGGCGATGAGCCGCACGTCCGGAAAGTCGCGCCCGATCACGGCCACGGACTCATCGGTGCTGGCATCGTCGACGACAATGACTTCGAAGTCGCCGAAACGCTGCCCGCGCAGCGCGCCGAGCACGACCGGCAGAAGGCGCGCGCCATTGTAGTTGGGCACAATGACCGAGGCAAAGGGGGGCATCACTTCTTGCAGCGCCGGAAAGGTACGATCTGGCCGCGGCGCAAAATCGTCCGGCGCCGCACGGAAATTGTCGATGTTGAGCGCGATGGTATGGCGCATGACGACGCGGTTGTTTTCGCGTAGCTCGCTGTACGTCTCGTCCAGCACAAGAGGGTTGCGGTTCTGACCCGCCCCCTCGTTCTCGGCCAGCCGCAATTTGGCCTGCTCGATCTGCTGCTCGCGTTCAGCGCGTGACTTGCGCTGCGCCGACTTGCTCACATTGGGTTTCGGTTTCAGCTCTTCTGCCATGCAAATTCCACCTGACAAAACTCTTCTATGGCCTCGGCCCACGGGCGCAGACGAATGCCCAGTGCTGCACCGGCCTGGTTGACCAGCACCGCGTGCAGCGGCGGCTGGCTGGGGCGTTGCCACTCCTTGTGCGAAATCGGCGTTACCTCAATATGGCCGCGGCCGCTGCTCTCCAGCACGTGGCGCGCCAGTTGATAGCGACTGCACCACCCTTCGTTGACGAGATGATAGATGCCGTAGCGTCGCGCCTCCACCAGCTGGGCGATGGCAGCCGCAGCATCGGCTGCATAGGTCGGATTGCCGAATTCGTCGGCGACGACGCGCAGCGCACCCATACGATCGGCGGCAGCGATGATCTTGGCCGGAAAGTTGGCGCCGCCTGCGCCGAAGAGCCACGCGACCCGCACGATGTACAGCTCGCGTAGTGCAGCCGTGACCGCAACTTCGCCGGCCAACTTGCTGCGCGCATAGGCGCTGCTGGCCGACCTCTGGTCGTATTCGCGATAGCTGCAGCCGGGCGCACCCGCGAAGACCTCATTGGTGCTGACGTGAACGAGGGCGGCACCACACTGGGCGCACCCATCGGCAAGATACCTGGCGCCCAACGCGTTGACCGCATAGGCGCCGTCGGGGTTGCTCTCGGCGCCGTCGACGTTGGTCCACGCCGCTGCGTTGATCACCACGTCGGGCGCCAGCGCTGCCACATGCGCGGCGATCACGGGCTGCGTAATGTCGCAGGCGGGCTGTGCCCAGACCGTGGTCTGCTGCGCCTTCGCCGCATAGACCTGATAGAGCGCTTTGCCCAGCTGGCCGTTGCCGACAATCAAGACATGCATCAGAGGCTCTCCGCCCACTGCGCCGCATCGTCCAGCACCGGCGAGATCAGCGGCACAAAGCGCACGCCGCCGTTTCGTGCAAAGTGTAGGCGCCCGTGGCTCTTGCTCACAAGCCAAAGTTCCTGGTCGTCGCTATGCTCGCCGACCGGCAGCACCATCCGCCCGCCGTCGGCCAGTTGATCGCAGAGTGGCCTGGGCACGTGTGCCGCCGCCGCTGAGACAATGATGGCGTCGAAAGGCGCAGCTTCCGGCCAGCCCGCCGCGCCGTCGCCTACGCGCAGGTGCGGGGCGTAGCCCTGCGCAGCCAACGCCTGCGCAGCGCCACCTGCCAGCGACGGGTAACGCTCGATGCTGTAGACGGAGGCGCCGGCTGGTTGGCCTGCCAGGTGCGCCATCTCGCAGAGAATCGCTGTCTCATAGCCCGACCCTGTGCCGATCTCCAGCACACGCGCGCCCGGCTGCAACCGCAGCATCTGTACCATGAGGGCCACGATAAAGGGCTGGCTAATGGTCTGGCCCTCGCCGATAGGCAGCGGTGCGTCCTGCCCAGCAAAGCGCGCCAGATCCGGCGCAATGAAGCACACACGCGGGACGCGCGCAAAGGCAGCGCGTACACGCTCGTCGCTGATTTCGGGCCACTGGTCGGCCCATGCAAAGGATTTGTCAGCCGTATCGTCACTCATAGTCGTCCACTGGTGTAGCTGTTGCCGCACCTGCGCGATTGTACCATCGGAGTGGGCGCGGCGGGAAACAGCCAGCAAGATGGCAGGTCGATTCTCCCCAGGCAGGGCACGGCACTGCCGCACGGATCAAAGGGCAAGCAGCTCTGGATAGATCAGGTCCGGCATGTAGTGGCGTACCGGCGGCGCGTCGACAAACCCACAGTGGCCGCCGGACGCATGGATTTGCACGTCGAGCAGCGAGTGGGGGGCCAGCGTGTAGAAATCGACGACCGGAATCACCGGATCGTTCTGCGCAGTGATGATGCTGGTGCGCACGGTGAGCGTGCTCAGCGCGTCGCCGGTCACCGTATAGTCGGCGAAATAGTCGTCCGCGCTGTCATAGCGCCGGCTGCCCATGTGTTTCTGCTGTTGTACGAACCACTCCGTCATGTCGCGCACGAGGGCGATTTCGGCCACTGCGCGCACATCGACGCGGTCGGGAAAGAGTGCCTGCTTGGCATAGAGCGAGCGCAGCCAGCGCTTGCGGAAGTAGCGCCGCGTGCCAGGATGTCGGTCCAGGGCATCGGTCGCGCGCGCCGGGTTGATGGCTGGGCAGACGGCGATCACCTTGCGCAGGTTGGCAAAGGGCGCGCGCTCGCTGTGCCATTTTGCCAGGCGCAGGGCGAAGTTTCCGCCCATGGAAGCGCCGACGATGTAGAACGGCCGGCCACCGGCCAGGTGCGCGATCTGGTCCGTGGCAGCGGCTGCTTCCTCGATCAGCGTAGCGCGAAAGATGCCGCGGTTGAGCGCGTAGGGGTTGACGTGCAGATGCGGGCCGTGGTCGCGCAGGTTGAGCCGGAAGGTGGCATAGCCGCGCTCGGCCAGGTACTGAGCCAGGATCAGGTTGTAGTTGGAATGGCTGCACCCTTCCCAGCCGTGCAAGATCAGCACGAGCCCACGCCGGACGCCGGGCACGCGACCGGCATTGTAATAGCCCAGCAGGCGCACCGGCAGTTCCGGATCGGTGCCGGTGTGGTCATAGCCGGCATCCAGCAGGACTGGGCGCTCATCGCGCGTGATGTCAATCCCCTTGGGGCGGATCATGGCCAGCATAGTCTGGGCACTGCCAGACCGCACGAGTCGGCGGGGCTGAAATGGCGTGCGCGGCGCGCGGCGCATGCCGGCCGCGTCAGTCATTGCGCTGTTCATGCGAAGACTTCATCCCCACCCACGGCACGTCGATCCCGGCTCGCGATCCAAGCCGCTCCATCAGCTCGCCGGCATGCTGTTGCAAGTGGCGAATCGTGTAGATCTGGAGTTCCATCTTGCCGAACGGGAGCCAGTCGAATCCGGACGGCGCCTGCAGGTCAAGCGCGGGCACGCGCGTGCGCACCTCCTGCTGGCAGAAGGCGAGATATTCCAAAATACTGGCCTTGTCGTAGGCTTCGCTCGTGTCGACGGCTGTGTGTGGCGGGTAGGGCAGGTGCCCGCCCATGACATTGTAGTGCTCGCGGTGCTTGCTCCACGGTATGAAGTCCGCGCCGGTCGGCTGTAGATAGAGGTGCGTGTAAAAGAGCGCATGGTAGGCAACATGCCAGAAACGCGCCTTGTCCTCCGCGCGGTCCCAGAGTGCGTCCGGGCAGCGGACGACGCTTTCCTTGAGCATCTCCAGCGTGGCCAGATACTGCGATACGAGAATCGGCTTGACGTCTGCCATCGGTCGCTCCTCCCCCATCGCTGCACCTCTGTTCGGATGGGCCAAGCTGTAGTATAGGCCGTGCCACCCCGATTTGTCCACAAGCGGGACGAGATGGCGGATCCTACACGACGATGTTTGAAACATTCTTGCAGCGGAACATATAATCCTTTGCAGGGCACGTATGCCGACGACGGCCAACGTGTCAGCGATGGCGGCACGGCGCTGATGCCGCTCCAGACGCATCCTTTCAGCCCGCACGTGGGCTGGGTTACCGGCGCACGTTTGCATCGCCTGTAGAGTGCGCCATGAGATCTCGAAAATCTCGAAAGTTTTCCGGGGGAGGAAACCATGAGCAGGATCCGTGTATTGGTGGGCACCCGCAAAGGCGCCTTCATTTTGACATCCGATGGGGCGCGCAAGGCATGGGAGGTGAGCGGCCCCCACTTTGCCGGCTGGGAGATCTACCACCTCAAGGGATCGCCGGTCAACCCGGATCGCATCTACGCGTCGCAGTCGACGGGCTGGTTCGGTCAGTTGATCCAGCGCTCCGACGACGGCGGCAGGACCTGGGCGCCTGTGGGCAACGAATTTGCCTATGACGGCAAACCGGGCAACCACATCTGGTACGACGGCAGCCAGCACCCGTGGGAGTTCAAGCGGGTCTGGCTGCTGGAACCGTCGCCGACCGCGCCCGATACGGTCTATGCCGGTGTAGAAGATGCCGCGCTCTTCCGTTCCGACGACGGCGGCATGACCTGGAAGGAATTGTCCGGCCTGCGCGAAGCCAAGGGTGCACTGTGGCAGCCGGGCGCCGGCGGGATGTGCCTGCACACCATCGTGCTGGACCCACGCAACGCAAACCGCATCATCGTCGCGATTTCGGCCGCTGGCGCCTTTCGCAGCGATGACGGGGGCGAAACGTGGCAGCCCATCAACCGTGGCCTTCGCTCCCCCTTCGAACTGCCCGACCCCGACGCCGACGTGGGCCATTGCGTGCACAGCGTCGCCATGCACCCGTCGCGCCCCGACGTCCTCTTCATGCAGAAGCACTGGGATGTCATGCGCAGCGACGATGCCGGCGCCCTCTGGCATGAGGTCAGCGGCAACCTGCCCAGCGATTTCGGTTTCCCCATCGTCGTGCACGCACACGAGCCGGAGACGATCTACGTCGTGCCGATCAAGAGCGACTCTGAGCACTACCCGCCCGACGGCAAGCTGCGCGTCTACCGTAGCCGCACGGGTGGCAACGAGTGGGAGGCGCTGACCGAGGGGCTGCCACAGAGCAACTGCTACGTCAATGTGCTGCGCAGCGCCATGGCCGTCGACACGCTCGATTCGTGCGGTATCTACTTCGGCACGACGGGCGGCCAGGTCTACGCTTCGGCCGACTCCGGCGATACATGGGCAGCCATCGTCCACGATCTGCCGCCCGTGCTTTCAGTCGAAGTCCAGACGTTGCCGTGATCCGCGTCGTGTTGCCGCACCACCTGCGCACACTGACCGGCGCCGGGAAAGAAGTGGCCGTGGCAGTCGACGCGCCGGTCACCCAACGGGCGCTGCTCGATGCGCTGGAAGCGCGCTACCCCGTCCTGCGCGGCGCGATCCGCGACCGAGCCACGCAGCGTCGCCGCGCGTTGATCCGCTTTTTTGCCTGCGGCCGGGATCTGTCGCACGAGGACCCCGACACTCCGCTGCCGGAGGCAGTGGCGCGCGGCGAGGAACCGTTGCTCATCGTCGGCGCCATGGCCGGTGGCCAACCGTTCCTGGAACGAGAACAATAGCAGGTACTTGCGCCGCACGCCGGAGACCATCCGTCGGCTGTACTGCCTGACACGGACGGCAGTCCCTTGGCGCGTGATGCCAAGCACGCGCCAGCCCGCCACGATCCTGCGCGGCGACATCCTCTCCAAGTCGGCGGCTGGAAGCGCGGCGCCGGAGCGTTTCCCGTCCCAGTGGGCACCTATCGTCGAGGAGGCGCTGGCCATCAGGCGCAGTGAGCGGTCAGGGAACCTTGCGAATGTCTGGCTCCGCCGCTGTCTCCGGCGTATCGAGTGTTGGCTGTGCCGGCGGCTCTGTGAGGCGGATCAGGAGAGGATCCCGTACCTCCTCCATCGTCAGCGGCGGCAGCCCCCAGGCCGCACGTGCCTGGTCGCAACGCTCGTTCGGCGCGCCGGTG